>NZ_JARACH010000022.1:0-134637 GCF_029087445.1 Amycolatopsis sp. La24 | reverse complement strand
CCAGCACCCGAACCGCGACAACGACCCCGTGACCTTGGTCGCGACCTCTTCGTAGTCGTCACCGGGAAACAGGCACAACGCCATCGTCAAATACGCCACCACATGCGGCGGCAGCTTCCCGTCCGACCGCCTCGCCCCCGCCCCGCACCCGGCGACCGCCGCATCGATCACATCCCGCGGCACAGCCGCCATCAGAACACCCAGCGACACCTGATCCGGACTCGCCGTCGCACCAGAACTCATAACCAGCGATCACACCAGCCCCGGCCAGCACAAGCCACACCGCCACGCCGGACACCCAACACCACAAACAAGATCAACTTAAGCTACGTGGCATTGGGTTAGAACCGGCACCGGCACTCACGAGTCACCAGGCCCCGGAACGCGAAACCGGGCGCCCAGGCCGCGAACGGCCGGGGCGCCCGGGAGGCGAGTCGCCGGAACTCAGTGATTGAACGCGGAGCGCGCGGCCAGGTCTGCCAGCAGCTGGCGGCCCTTCTCGGCGTTGCGCGGCTGCGACAGCACGTCGTAGCGCTGGGCGACCAGCTGGCTTTGCGAGATGAACCCGCGCTTGTTGCGGTTCGCCGCGTAGCCCAGTGCGCCGAAGGCCACGTTGAACACGACACCCGCGGCGAGGCCGAGCACGATCGACAGCAGTCCGGCGGCCGGGTTGAGCATGCTCAGCACCAGGCCCAGGAACAGGCCGAACACCGCGCCGGACATGGCCGCGCTGCTGAGCATCCGGCTCCAGCTCATCTTGCCCGCGATGCGCTCCACCAGCATCGGCTGGACCCCGACGATCGTGACGTCGGTGACCGGGAAATCAGCGTGCGCGAGGTGGTCGACGGCCTGCTGGGCCTGTTCGTAGGACTCGTACGACCCGATCGGCCACCCGGTGGGCAGCGTCGGGAGCTGCGGCCGCGCCTGCTGCTGGCTGAACGTGGTCTGCGTGAATGCTTCAGTCATCCCTCTCACCTCTCTTGCCCGGTCCAACGCACGAGGCGGCGGATTTGGTCCCGGACGCACCCGATTCACAGTATCTTCTCAGCCGGGCAACCCGGACATAGCAGGCGCCGTGCGGGGGAGGCTGGTCGAGCGCGTGTTTAAAGGTATGAGAAAATACCTTTCAGTGGATTGACCGAGGCCCGACGGCCCGGTAGGAAGAAGCCGCAAAGGACCTGATCCGAACCTTTGGGGCGATGCGATGGCGGCCAGGCGAGGAATGCTCACGCTCGAAGAACTCCGCGAACGGGTGACGGCGGGCACGATCGACACGGTGCTCGTCGCGCTCACCGACATGCAGGGGCGGCTCCAGGGCAAGCGCTGTTCGGCGGAGTACTTCCTCGAAGAGGTAGTCGGCCACGCGACCGAGGCGTGCAACTACCTGCTCGCGGTGGACGTCGACATGAACACCGTCGACGGCTACGACATCTCGTCCTGGCAGAGCGGCTACGGCGACTTCGTGCTCCGGCCGGATTTCGCGACGCTGCGGGAGATCCCGTGGCAGGAGGGCACCGCGCTGGTGCTCGCGGACGTCGAGCGCGTGCAGGGCGGCCCGGTTTCCGTTTCCCCGCGCCAGGTGCTGCGCCGTCAGCTCGACCGGCTCGCCGAGCACGGCCTGAAGGCGTACGCGGGCACCGAACTCGAGTTCATCGTGTTCGACGACTCCTACGAGTCCGCGTGGGACAAGCGCTACCACGATCTCAAACCGTCCAATCAGTACAACGTCGACTACTCCATGCTCGGCACCGCGCGCATCGAGCCGCTGCTGCGCCGGATCCGCAACGAGATGGCGGGCGCGGGCCTGTATCCGGAGTCGGCGAAGGGCGAGTGCAACCCGGGTCAGCACGAGATCGCCTTCCGCTACGCCGAAGCGCTCGCGACCTGCGACAACCACGGCATCTACAAGAACGGTGCGAAGGAGATCGCCGCGCAGGAGGGCAAGAGCCTCACGTTCATGGCGAAGTACAACGAGCGCGAAGGCAATTCCTGTCACATCCACCTGAGCCTTCGCAGCAAGTCCGGCGAAGCGGTGCTTCCCGGCGACGGTGACCACGGCTTCTCGAAGCTGATGCAGCACTTCCTCGCCGGACAGCTGGAGGCGTTGCGCGAGCTGACGTACTTCTTTGCCCCGAACATCAACTCCTACAAGCGTTACGTCCCTGGCAGCTTCGCGCCGACAGCGATCGCGTGGGGCACGGACAACCGTACGTGCGCGTTGCGCGTTGTCGGACACGGTGACGGGTTGCGTGTCGAGAACCGCGTACCCGGCGGAGACGTGAACCCGTACCTCGCTGTCGCCGCGATGGTCGCTGCAGGGCTGCACGGCATCGAGAACGAACTGCCGTTGGAACCTGAGTTCGTCGGCAACGCGTACGCCTCTGACAAACCGACCGTGCCCGTCACGCTTGCTGAAGCGGCTGAAGCCCTCGAAGGCAGCCGTATCGCGCGAGATGCCTTCGGTGCCGATGTAGTCGACCATTACCTCAACGCCGCGCGGATCGAGCGCGAAGCGTACGAGCGAGCTGTGACCGATTGGGAGCGCATCCGTGGTTTCGAACGACTCTGACCCGCCCGTCATCGGGCTCAGCACGTATTCGGAACAGGCGAAGTTCCTGGCCTGGGACACCGAAGCGACGCTGTTGCACCGGGTGTACGCGGACTGCGTGGTCAAGGCGGGCGGGATCCCGGTGCTGCTGCCGCCGGTAAGCACGGCCTACGATGCGCTCGTCGGACGCATCGACGGTCTCGTCCTCACCGGCGGCGCGGACGTCGAACCCAGCCGGTACGACCAGGAGCCGCACCCCGCGACGTACATCCGCCCGGAGCGCGACGCGTTCGAGTTCGGCCTGTTCGCGGCGGCGCGCGCGGCCGGGAAGCCGGTGCTCGGCGTGTGCCGCGGGCTGCAAGTCATGAGCGTCGCGCTCGGCGGCACGCTCTCGCAGCACCTGCCGGAAACCCTGGGCGACGCAACGCATCAGCCCGCCCCGGCCACGTTCGGCACCAGCACGGTCAACCTGGTCGACGGCACCCGGGCGGCCGCGATTCTCGGCCGGGAAACGAAAGTCCAGTGCTACCACCATCAGGCGATCGACCGGCTCGGTTCCGGCTTGGTCGCGTCCGGACACGCGGCGGACGGGACGGTCGAGGCCGCCGAAGTGCCGGGGGAGTTCGTGCTCGGCGTGCAGTGGCATCCGGAGCAGGACGGCGACGACGTCCGGCTGTTCGCCGCGCTGGTCAACGCCGCGCAGGAGGGGAAATGACGACGTTCGAGGTGCGCAACCCGGCGACCGCGGAAGTGGTGCGCCAGGTCGAGCTGACCACCGAGGCGGAGACCGACGCCGCGATCGCCCGCGCGCACGCCGCGTTCCCGGCCTGGCGGGCGGTCGCGCCGGGCGATCGGGCGCGGCTGCTGCGCCGGTTCGCCGACGCGGTCGACGCCGACGTCGAGAACCTGGCCCGGCTGGAGGTCGAGAACTCCGGGCACACCATCGGCAACGCCCGCTGGGAAGCGGGCAACGTGCGCGACCTGCTCGAATACTCCGCGGGCGCGCCGGAACGGTTGCTGGGCAAGCAGATCCCGGTCGACGGCGGCGTCAACGTGACCTTCCACGAGCCGCTGGGCGTGGTCGGCGTGATCGTGCCGTGGAACTTCCCGATGCCGATCGCGGGCTGGGGCTTCGCGCCGGCACTTGCGGCGGGCAACACCGTCGTGCTCAAACCGGCCGAGCTGACGCCGCTCACCGCGTTGCGGCTGGCCGAACTCGCTCGCGAGGCGGGTATCCCGGAGGACGTCTTCCAGGTGCTGCCGGGCAAGGGATCCGTTGTCGGACAACGGTTTGTCACACATCCGGCGGTGCGCAAGGTCGTGTTCACCGGCTCCACCGAGGTCGGCAAGCAGGTGATGGCCGGCTGCGCGGCGCAGGTGAAACGGGTGACGCTGGAGCTCGGCGGCAAGAACGCCAACATCGTGTTCGCCGACGCGGATCTGGAGAAGGCCGCGGCGACCGCACCGTACGGAGTGTTCGACAACGCCGGGCAGGACTGCTGCGCGCGGTCGCTGATCCTGGTGCAGGACACCGTTTACGACCGGTTCCTCGAACTGCTGGAACCCGCGGTCCAGGGCGTGGTCGTCGGCGATCCGGGCGACGAGGCGACCGAGATGGGCCCGCTGATTTCCGCGGACCACCACGCGAAAGTCTCCTCCTACGTCACCGAGCGGACGCCGGTTGCCTTCCGCGGCAGCGCCCCGTCTGGGCCGGGCTACTGGTTCGCGCCGACCGTCGTGCTCCCGCCGGGACTGGACGATCCGCTGGCCCGCGACGAGATCTTCGGCCCGGTCGTCGCGGTGGTCCGCTTCCGCGACGAAGCCGAGGCGGTGCGGATGGCGAACGACACCGAATACGGCCTGTCCGGTTCGATCTGGACCCGCGACGTCGGCCGTGCCTTCCGGGTCGCGCGCGGCGTCGAATCCGGGAACCTGTCGGTGAATTCGCATTCCTCGGTCCGGTACTGGACGCCCTTCGGCGGCTTCAAGCAGTCCGGTCTCGGCCGCGAACTGGGCCCGGACGCCGCGGCCGCTTTCACCGAAACCAAGAACGTTTTCCTGAGCACGGAGGAATGACCCACGATGGTGCAGCGTTTTGACGGCCGCGTCGCGGTGATCACCGGCGGCGCGAGCGGCATCGGCCTCGCCACCGCCAAGCGGTTGGCGAGCGAGGGCGCGAAGGTCGTGATCGGCGACGTCGCGCCGGAGCAGGGCAAGGCGGCCGCCGACGCGGTGGGCGGGGCCTTCGTCCAGGTCGACGTCACCGACGCGGACCAGGTCGAAGCCCTTTTCCAGACGACCGTCGACGAGTTCGGCGCGGTCGACGTCGCGTTCAACAACGCGGGCATCTCGCCGCCGGAGGACGACTCGATCCTCACCACCGGCATCGAAGCCTGGGAGAAGGTGCAGCGGGTCAACCTGACCTCGGTGTACCTGTGCTGCAAGGCGGTCCTGCCGCACATGCAGCGCCAGGGCCGCGGTTCGATCGTGAACACCGCGTCGTTCGTGGCCGTGATGGGAGCCGCGACGTCGCAGATTTCCTACACCGCTTCGAAAGGCGGCGTGCTCGCCATGACGCGCGAGCTGGGCGTGCAGTTCGCGCGCGAGAACATCCGGGTCAACGCGCTGTGCCCGGGGCCGGTCAACACTCCGCTGCTGAAGGAACTGTTCGCGAAGGACCCGGAGCGCGCGGCTCGCCGTTTGGTGCACGTCCCGGTCGGCCGCTTCGCCGAACCGGAGGAGATCGCCGCCGCGGTGGCCTTCCTGGCGAGCGACGACGCCAGCTTCATCACCGCCGCGCAGTTCCTCGTCGACGGCGGCATCTCCGGCGCCTATGTAACCCCGCTGTGACGGTCCGTGAAGGGCTCCTTGCCGGAATCCGATTCGCTCAAGGGGTCCTTCACGGACGTTTGTGGCGTAGGCCGGGAGCGGTAGACTGGTGCGCGAAGCGGCAGGTAGAGTGGCCGCACCCACAACTGAACACAGGGCCGTTCGAGCCGGAGCGGGAGAGTCCCATGCGATCAGTGGGACACCGAAGGAGCAAACTCCCCGGAATCTCTCAGGTAACCGCTACCGCTTTTGGCGAGGCCACTCTGGAAAGCAGGCGCACCCGCGCCTCACCCAAGGTGAAAGCCGCGCCGAGCGCGGTGAAACTCTCAGGTGCCCATGACAGAGGGGGAGTTCCCAGTGCACCGCCGCGCCCGGTGCCCGTCCCGAGGAGCTCCCATCACCTCCACCCCCTTCGACACCCGCCATATCGGTCCCGGCGAGGCCGAGCGGGCGAAGATGCTCGCCGAATGCGGTTACGGAAGCCTGGACGCCCTCGTGGAAGCGGCGGTGCCGTCCGCCATCCGCACGGCCGGTGACCTGGCGCTTCCCGCGCCCGCGTCCGAGGAAGAGGCCACCGCCGAGCTGCGTGCGCTCGCCGCGCGCAACCGGCCGATGACGCAGATGATCGGCCTCGGCTACTCCGACACCGTCACCCCGGGCGTGATCCGCCGCAACGTGCTGGAGAACCCGGCCTGGTACACCGCGTACACGCCGTACCAGCCGGAGATCTCGCAGGGCAGGCTCGAGGCGCTGCTGAACTTCCAGACCGCTGTGTCCGACCTGACCGGGCTGGCGATCGCCAACGCCTCGATGCTCGACGAGTCCACCGCGGCCGCCGAGGCGATGACGCTGATGCGCCGCGCGTCGAAGTCGAAGTCCAATGTGGTCGTTCTCGACGCCGAATGCCTTCCGCAGACCATCGAGGTCGTGCGGACGCGTGCCGCCGGCCTCGGCATCGACGTGCAGGTGCGCGACCTGCTCACCGGGCTGCCCGAGGAGTTCTTCGGCGTCATCGTGCAGTACCCGGGCGCGTCCGGTGTGCTGCGCGGGCGCGGTTTCTACCACGCCGTTTCCGAAGCGGCGAAGGCCGCGGGCGCGCTGTACACGGTCGCTGCCGACCTGCTCGCGCTCACCTTGATCGCCGCGCCCGGCGAGTTCGGCGCGGACGTCGCCGTCGGCTCCACGCAGCGCTTCGGTGTGCCGCTGGGCTACGGCGGTCCGCACGCCGGGTACATGGCGGTCCGCGCTGGCCTGGAGCGCTCGCTGCCGGGTCGGCTCGTGGGCGTGTCCGTGGACGCGGACGGCAACACCGCGTACCGCCTCGCGCTGCAGACGCGCGAGCAGCACATCCGTCGCGAGAAGGCGACCTCCAACATCTGTACCGCGCAGGTGCTGCCCGCGGTGCTCGCGGCGATGTACGCGGTCTACCACGGTCCCGAGGGGCTGAAGGCGATCGCGACGCGGGTTCACGAACTCGCGGCCGGTCTCGCGAACGCGCTGCGCGCCGGTGGCGTCGAAGTCGCGCACGAAGCCTTCTTCGACACTGTCGTCGCGAAGGTGCCTGGCCGTGCCGCTGAGGTGCACGCGGCTGCGCGCGAGGCGGGGATCAACCTCGGCCACATCGATGCTGACCACGTGCGCATCGCCTGCGACGAGGTCACGCGTCCCGACACGCTCGCGAAGGTGCTTCGCGCCTTCGGTGTCGACAGTGCGTGGGAAGCCGCGCAGGCGCTCCCGAACGGTCTCGCTCGCGAGAGCGGCTACCTGACGCACGAGGTGTTCAGCACGCACCGGTCCGAGACGTCGATGCTGCGTTACCTGCGCCGCCTCGCCGACCAGGACTTCGCGCTCGACCGCGGGATGATCCCGCTCGGCTCCTGCACGATGAAGCTCAACGCCACCACCGAAATGGAGCCGATCAGCTGGCGCGAGTTCGCGGGCATCCACCCGTTCGCGCCCGCCGAGGACGCCGAGGGCTACCACGAGCTGGTCCGCCAGCTGTCCGGCTGGCTCGCCGAGGTCACCGGCTACGACCAGGTGTCGCTGCAGCCGAACGCGGGCAGCCAGGGCGAGCTCGCCGGGCTGCTGGCCATTCGCGCCTACCACCAGGCGAACGGCCAGCCCGAGCGCGACGTCTGCCTGATCCCGTCGTCCGCGCACGGCACCAACGCCGCCTCCGCGGTGCTCGCCGGGATGCGCGTCGTCGTGGTCAAGTGCACCGACGAGGGCAACGTCGACCTCGAAGACCTGCAGTCCAAAGTGGACCAGCACAGCTCCGACCTCGCCGCGATCATGGTCACCTACCCGTCCACGCACGGCGTCTACGAGCACGGCATCGAGCGGCTCGCCAAGATCGTGCACGACGGCGGCGGCCAGGTGTACGTCGACGGCGCGAACCTCAACGCCCTGCTGGGCCTGGCGAAGCCGGGCGAGTTCGGCGGCGACGTCTCGCACCTGAACCTGCACAAGACGTTCTGCATCCCGCACGGCGGCGGCGGTCCCGGCGTCGGCCCGGTCGCGGCGCGCGAACACCTCGCGCCGTACCTGCCGAACCACCCGCTGCTGGCGCAGGCCGGCCCGGACACCGGCGTCGGCCCGATCAGCGGCGCGCCCTACGGTTCGGCGTCGATCCTGCCGATCTCCTGGGCGTACGTGCGGATGATGGGCGCGCCCGGCCTCACCGAGGCCACCAAGGTCGCGGTGCTCGCGGCCAACTACATCGCCGCCCGGCTCGCGCCGCACTACCCGGTGCTCTACACCGGGCAGGACGGCCTGGTCGCGCACGAGTGCATCCTCGACCTGCGCGGCATCACCAAGGAAACCGGCGTGACCGTGGACGACGTCGCGAAGCGGCTCATCGACTACGGCTTCCACGCGCCGACCATGTCCTTCCCGGTCGCGGGCACGCTCATGGTCGAGCCGACCGAGAGCGAGGACCTGGCCGAGATCGACCGGTTCTGCGAGGCGATGATCGCCATCCGGCACGAGATCGACGAGGTCGCGGCCGGCCGCTGGACCGCCGAGACGAGCCCGCTGCGCGGCGCGCCGCACACCGCGTCGTCGATCGCCGGCGAGTGGACCGCGGACTACGACCGCGAGCTGGCGGTGTACCCGGTCGGCGTGGCGCGCAAGACCAAGTACTGGCCGCCGGTGCGGCGGATCGACGGCGCGCGCGGCGACCGCAACCTCGTCTGCTCCTGCCCGCCCCTCGACGCGTACGACGCGTGAGCGCGACCTCCGCTCGCGACAACGAAAGGCTTCCTGTGACGGAAACCCCCCTGCACCAGGTCCACCAGGACCTCGGGGCGCTGTTCACCGATTTCGCCGGCTGGTCGATGCCGGTGCGCTACGCCAGCGAACTGGCCGAGCATAAGGCCGTGCGCGAGGCGGCCGGGCTGTTCGACCTCTCGCACATGGCCGAGATCCACGTCCGCGGCGCGCAGGCCGCCGACGTGCTCGACTACGCGCTGGTCGGCAACCTGACCGGCGTGAAGCCGGGCCGCGCCCGCTACACGATGATCTGCGACGCCGACGGCGGCGTGCTGGACGACCTGGTCGTCTACCGGCTCGCCGACGAGGAGTACCTGGTCGTGGCCAACGCGGGCAACGCCGCCGTGGTCGCGGACGCGCTGGCCGAGCGGGTCGCCGGGTTCGACGCGGTGGTCGAGAACCGGTCCGCGGACACCGCGCTGATCGCGGTACAGGGCCCGAAGGCGGTCGACGTGCTCGCCGCGGTGACCGACGCCGACCTCGCGTCGCTGAAGTACTACGCGAGCGTGCCCGCCGTCGTGAAGGGCATCGACGTGCTGCTGGCCCGCACCGGCTACACCGGCGAGGACGGCTTCGAGCTGTTCGTGCCCGCGGCGCAGGCTCCGGCGCTGTGGCAGCTGCTGACCGAGGCGGGGCAGGAGCACGGCCTGGTCCCGTGCGGGCTCGCCTGCCGCGACACGCTGCGGCTGGAAGCCGGGATGCCGTTGTACGGCAACGAACTCAGCCGCGAGCTGAACCCGTTCGCCGCCGGTCTCGGCCGGGTCGTGAAGTTCGAGAAGCCGGGCGACTTCGTGGGCCGCGCGGCCCTGGAGGAGCTGAAGAAGGCCGACGTCCCGCGCGTGCGGGTCGGCCTGCGCGGCACCGGCCGCCGCGCCCCGCGGCACGGGTACGCCGTGCTGTCCGGGGATGCCACTATCGGGGAGATCACCAGCGGCGCGCTGTCGCCGACGCTGGGCTACCCGATCGCCATGGCGTATGTAGACCGGGAGCACGCCGAGCCCGGCACCGCGCTGTCCGTCGACATCCGGGGCCGCGTCGAGCCGGTCGAGGTCGTCGCCCTGCCCTTCTACTCCCGAGCCTGAGAGGCCCTAGCACCGTGAGCATTCCCCAGAACCTGTCCTACACCAAGGAACACGAGTGGCTGTCGGTCAACGACGGCGTCGCGACGGTGGGCATCACCGCGTTCGCGGCCGGCTCGCTCGGCGACATCGTGTTCGTGCAGCTGCCCGGCGTCGGCGACACCGTCACCGCGGGCGAGGTGTTCGGCGAGGTCGAGTCGACGAAATCGGTCAGCGAGCTGTACTCGCCGGTCAGCGGCGAGGTAGTGGCGGTGAACGAGGCCACATCGGACACCCCCGAGGTCATCAACTCCGACCCCTACACCGAAGGATGGCTGCTGCAGGTGCGGCTCTCGGGCGACGTCCCGGAGCTGCTCGACGCGTCCGCGTACGCCGAGCTGACCCAGGAGAACTGATGACCGCCCCGTTCGACGCCCCCCTGTCCGAGGTGGACCCCGAGGTCGCCGCCGCGGTGGCCGCGGAGCTGGACCGCCAGCAGTCGACGCTCGAGATGATCGCCTCGGAGAACTTCGCGCCGGTCGGCGTGCTCGAGGCGCAGGGCTCGGTGCTGACGAACAAGTACGCCGAGGGCTACCCGGGCCGCCGCTACTACGGCGGCTGCGAGCACGTCGACGTCGTCGAGCAGCTCGCGATCGACCGGGCCAAGGCGCTGTTCGGCGCGGAGCACGCGAACGTGCAGCCGCACTCGGGCGCGCAGGCCAACGCGGCGGCGATGTTCGCGGTGCTGAAGCCGGGCGACACGATCCTCGGCCTCGACCTCGCGCACGGCGGCCACCTGACGCACGGGATGAAGATCAACTTCTCCGGCAAGCTGTACAACGTGGTCGCCTACCACGTCGACAAGGAGACCGGGATCGTCGACGTCGCCGAGATCGAGCGGCTGGCGGTCGAGCACAAGCCGAAGCTGATCGTCGCCGGCTGGTCGGCCTACCCGCGCCAGCTCGACTTCGCCGAGTTCCGCCGGATCGCCGACCTGGTCGACGCCAAGCTGATGGTCGACATGGCGCACTTCGCCGGCCTCGTGGCCGCCGGGCTGCACCCGTCGCCGGTGCCGCACGCGGACATCGTCACGACCACCACGCACAAGACCCTCGGCGGTCCGCGCGGCGGCCTGATCCTCTCCCGCCAGGACCTGGCGAAGAAGATCAACTCGGCGGTGTTCCCCGGTCAGCAGGGCGGTCCGCTGGAGCACGTGATCGCGGCCAAGGCCGTGGCGCTCAAGATCGCCGCGACCGACGGGTTCCGCGAGCGCCAGGAGCGCACCCTGGAAGGCGCGAAGATCCTCGCCGACCGGCTGTCGCGCACCGACTGCGCCGAGGCGGGCGTCCGCGTCCTCACCGGCGGCACCGACGTGCACCTGGTGCTCGTCGACCTGGTGAACTCCCAGCTCAACGGCCAGGAGGCGGAGGACCGGCTGCACTCGGTCGGGATCACCGTCAACCGCAACGCGGTGCCGTTCGACCCGCGTCCGCCGATGGTCACCTCGGGCCTGCGGATCGGCACCCCGGCGCTGGCCACCCGCGGTTTCGGCGCGGACGACTTCACCGAGGTCGCCGACATCATCGCCGAGACGCTCAAGCCGGACTTCGACGAGGCCGCTCAGCAGGCGCTGCGCAACCGGGTCGAGCTGCTGGCGAAGAAGCACCCGTTGTACGCGGACCTCAGCCGATGAGCGCGCAGCCCGAGGGGCGGAAGTTGTTGCGGCTTGAGGTGCGCAACAGCGAGACGCCGATCGAGAAGAAGCCGTCGTGGATCAAGACGCGGGTGCGGATGGGTCCGGAGTTCACTGAACTCAAGGGCCTGGTCAAGCGCGAGGGTCTGCACACGGTGTGTGAAGAGGCGGGTTGTCCCAACATTTACGAGTGCTGGGAAGACCGGGAGGCCACGTTCCTGATCGGCGGCGATCAGTGCACGCGGCGCTGCGATTTCTGTCAGATCGACACCGGCAAGCCCGCTGCGCTGGACCGCACGGAGCCGCGGAAGGTCGCCGAATCGGTGCAGGCCATGGGCTTGCGGTACTCCACGATCACCGGCGTCGCCCGTGACGACCTCGAGGACGGCGGTGCCTGGCTGTACGCGGAGACGGTGCGGCAGATTCACGCGTTGAACCCGGGTACCGGTGTCGAGTTGTTGATCCCGGACTTCAACGCGGAGCCGGACCAGTTGGCTGAGGTGTTCGGGTCGCGTCCGGAGGTGCTGGCGCACAACGTGGAGACGGTGCCGCGGATCTTCAAGCGGATCCGCCCCGGTTTCCGCTACGCGCGCTCCCTGGATGTCATCACCCAGGCCCGCGAGGCCGGTTTGGTGACGAAGTCGAACCTGATCCTCGGCATGGGAGAGACCCCGGACGAGGTCAGCGTGGCGTTGCAGGAGCTGTTCGACGCGGGCTGCGAGATCATCACGATCACCCAGTACCTGCGGCCTTCCCCGCGGCACCACCCGGTCGACCGCTGGGTCAAGCCGGAGGAATTCGTGGAGCACGCGAAGACCGCTGAGGCCATTGGGTTCCCGGGCGTGATGGCGGGACCGCTGGTGCGGTCGTCGTACCGCGCGGGCCGGTTGTACGCGCAGACCAAGGCGCACCGCGGCGAGGCGCTCCCGGAGAACCTCGCGCACCTGACCGCCGAAGGACCGGCGGCGCAAGAAGCCAGCAGCGTGCTGGCGAGGAACTAAGAGAAGGGGCGGATCAATGGCGATCAGCGTCTTCGACCTGTTTTCGATCGGCATCGGGCCGTCGAGTTCGCACACGGTCGGCCCGATGCGCGCGGCCAAGACCTTTGTGGACGGTCTGGTCGAGGACGGCGTGCTCGAGACGGTCGCGCGAGTGCAGGCCGAATTGTTCGGCTCCCTCGGTGCGACCGGGTTCGGGCACGGCAGTGACAAGGCGGTGCTGCTCGGGCTTTCCGGGGAGCGTCCGGAGGAAATCGACACCGACACCGTGCCCGCCAAGGTGGCGGCGATCCGGGAATCCGGGCGGCTGTCGGTCGGCGGAACGCACGAGGTCGCGTTCGTCGAGGACACCGACCTGACGATGCACCGGCGGAAGTCGCTGCCCGCGCATCCCAACGGGATGGTGTTCCGGGCGTTCGCCGCCGACGGTTCGCTGGTGCGGGAACGCACGTACTACTCGGTCGGCGGCGGCTTCGTGCGGGACGAGTCGTACGAGACCGACACGGTGTTCGTGGAGGATTCCACGCCGGTCCCGTACCCGTTCCGCACCGGGGCGGACCTGCTGAAGCATTGCTCGGACACCGGGCTTCCGGTCAGCGAGATCACGCTGCAGAACGAGCTTTCCTGGCGCAGCCGCGAGGAAATCCGGGCTGGGCTGCTGCAGATCTGGCAGGTGATGGCCGAGTGCGTGCGCAACGGGTATACGCACGAGGGTGTGCTGCCGGGCGGTCTGAAGGTTCCTCGGCGGGCCAAGTCGTTGCACGACAAGCTGCTCGCCGAAGACGGCGCGGACGATCCGTTGTACGCGATGGACTGGGTCAGCCTGTACGCCCTCGCGGTCAACGAGGAAAACGCCGCGGGCGGACGCGTCGTCACCGCTCCGACCAATGGCGCGGCCGGGATCATTCCGGCGGTTTTGCACTACTACCAACGGTTTGTGCGCGGGTCTTCGGACGACGGCATCGTCACCTTCCTGCTCACCGCGGGCGCGATCGGCTCGATCCTCAAGCAGACCGGCTCGATCTCGGGCGCCGAGGTCGGCTGCCAGGGCGAGGTCGGCTCGGCTTCGGCGATGGCAGCTGCCGGGTTGACCGAGGTGCTGGGCGGGTCGCCCGCCCAGGTCGAGAACGCGGCGGAAATCGGGGTGGAGCATCACCTCGGATTGACGTGCGACCCGGTGGGCGGGCTGGTGCAGATCCCGTGCATCGAACGCAACGCAGTCGGCGCGTCCAAGGCGATCCACGCCGCGCGCATGGCGATGCGCGGCGACGGAAGCCACGTGGTGACGCTGGACAAGGCGATCAAGACCATGCGCGAGACCGGCGCGGACATGTCGGTGAAGTACAAGGAGACGGCACGCGGCGGGTTGGCCGTGAACGTCATCGAGTGCTGATTTTCGTTCCGTGAAGGGCTCCTTGCGGGAATCAGATTCCTTCGAGGAGTCCTTCACGGCGTTTCGGGGTGGCGAGGCGAAGGCCCAGTTCCATCAGCCACCAGCCGAACCGTTGCCGGGCAGGCGTTCGGGGCGGGAGGCGGACGGCGGCGGCGAGGAGTTCGCCCCGGCGGTCGGCGGCGAATTCGGACAGGAACGGGTGCATCAGGATTCCCCCCGGTCTTCGGATGCGACGGTCGCGTGCGGGAACGCCGCCCACTGCGTGATCACCGTTTCGTCGCCGGGCCGGGCCGGACGGCGGTAGCGTTCGATCACCGCTTCGATTTCTTCGATCAGCCGCTGGGATTCGTCCGGGGTGAGCGGCATCCGGGTGCTGCTCAGCGTCGCGCTGTCCCGCCATTCGTCCGCCCAGCGCGACAGTTCCGAGACGAACTGCGCTTGTTCGCGGTAGCGGATGTCTACGTGCTGGTGCAGGAAAGCCATGAGCGGCCCGGCCATCTCCGGGTCGTCGACGAAGTCGGCCGCGCGCATCCGGGTCGATTCCTGCGCCGCTTTCCACCAGCGTTCGCGCTTCGAGCCGCGGCTGGTGTCTTCCTCGACGAGTCCGGCGTCCGCGAGCTGGCGCAGGTGCCACGACGTGGTGCCGGAGCTTTCGCCGACGCGCTTGCCGAGCCCGGTCGCGGTGGCCGGGCCGTCGACGGTCAGCAGGTCGAGCAGTTCCATGCGCAGCGGATGCGCCAGCGCGCGCAGGGTGCGGGCGTCGATCTGGCGAGCGCGGCGTTCGTCGGGCATGCTCCGTACTGTAGACCGCAGAGAACTCTTTGCAAAGACTTCTCTGCAATCAGGCAGCATAGAATCGGACAGGTGGAGTCGACCTCGGTGGTGAGCGCGAACGCGGCCCTGTTCCGGCCGGTGCGTGCCGGGAACGCCTTCGAGGAGACCGTCGAGCGGCTGTTGCAGGCGATTCGGCTCGGGGTCGTCGGCGCGGGGGACCGGTTGCCCTCCGAGCGCGAGCTGGCCGAACGGCTCGGCGTGAGCCGGGTGACGCTGCGGGAGGCGATTCGCGCGCTGGCCGACGCGGGGTACGTCGAGTCGCGGCGCGGGCGGTACGGCGGCACGTTCGTGAACGAGAAACTGCCGGAGCCTGCCGAACGAGCGGTCGGCGAGGTGGACGCGGCCGGGCTGGAAGACGCGTTGTGCCTGCGGCATGTGCTGGAGACCGGTGCCGCGGAGGCGGCCGCGGCGCGCACGTTGAGCCCGGCTGATCGGCAGCATCTCACCGGCACGCTCGCGGAGGCGTCGGCGGCCAGCCTCGCCGATTACCGGCGCAAGGATTCGCGGCTGCACCTGGCGATCGCCGAGGTCACCGCGTCCGCGTCGCTGACCAGCACGGTCGCCGACGCGCGGACCCGGGTCAACCAGCTGCTCGACCGGATTCCGCTGCTCGAACCCAATCTGGAGCATTCGAACGCGCAGCACGAGGCGATCGTCGACGCGATCCTGGCCGGCGATCCGGTGGCCGCGCGGCAGGCGATGGCCGAGCACATCGAGGGCACCGCGTCGCTGCTTCGCGCGTTCCTCTCGTGATCAATTCACCGGGTCGACAGAACCTTGTCACTGGTTCAGCCGTCATCCATTCGTGGAGCCAGCCCCGGAGAGTGACCAATCCGCTGTTGCCCGTAGCAAGTGGCGCCGCATCCGCAAGGGTGCCTACTACCTGACCGGCTTCGCGGTCGGGGTGCCGCTGATCGCGTTCTGGATCGCCTACCTGCTGCTGGACGTCCGCAGTCCGCAGGACGTCCTCGCCTCGCTCGGCAAAACCGTCACGCTGAAGTACGCCGACGGCAGCGAACTGCTGCGCGTCGTGCCCCCGGAAGGCGACCGGCGGTTCGTGCCGTTCGACCAGATCCCGCAGAAGCTGCGCGACGCCATCGTCGCCACGGAAGACCCGACCTTCTGGGCCAACTCCGGCTTCGACCCGACCGGGATCGGCCGCGCGTTCCTGACCGGCGTCGGCGGCGGGTCCGGGATCACCCAGCAGTACATCAAGAAATCGACCGGCGACGAGGATTCGACGCTCTCCCGGAAAATGCAGGAACTCGTGCTCGCCACGAAGATCACCCGGGAGCAGAGCAAGGAACAGATCTTCGAGAGCTACGTCAACATCATCTCCTTCGGCCGCAACACTTTCGGCCCGGCGGCGGCGATGAACGCGTTCTTCGGCCGCCCGCTGGACAACAGCATCACCTGGAGCGAAGCCGCGTTCCTGGCCGGGATGATCCAGTCGCCGTCGGTGCACGATCCGGCGGTGTCCGGCGACGAACACGCGGCGAAACGCTGGCGGTACGTGCGCGACAAGCTGGTCGAGCGGGGTTATCTCAAGAACTCCGACGGTATGGCTTATCCCGGCGCGGAAATCAAGCCGCCTGCCGAGACCCGGGTGAGCCTGAATTACGACCAGTACCACCTCAAACAGCGGGTGCTCACTGAACTGGAGGCCGCCGGGTTCTCGCTTTCGCGGTTGCAGCAAGGGAATTTGACCGTCCAGACCACCCTGGACCCAGGGTTGCAGACCGCTGCGCACGCCGCGCTGAGCGACCGGTTGAAGGGCGAACCAGCGGAGTTCCGCGGTGCCCTGGTCGCCGTCGATCCGGCCAGCGGCGCGGTGCGCGCGTACGACGGCGGCAACCAGGGCGTCCGAGATTATGCGGCAACCGGCCATCCGCTCGGCTCCGCGTTCTACCCGTTCACCGCTGCGGCCGGCTTGAAGAACGGGATGTCGCTGGACGAGAAAGTGACTGCTCCCCGGGAGATCCAGTACCTCGGCGAGAAGTTCGACTATCCGCCGAAGTGCCCGCAGCCGTGCACCTTGCGCACCGCGTTGACGTCCGGGGCGGACACGCCGTTCATCACGGTCTCGAAGAAGATCGGCGTCGACGAGGTGAGCGAGGCGGCCCGGTCAGCCGGAATCCCGGACGAAGTGGACGGCACGCCGACCATGCGCGAACAGGACGGCGCCACGATCGGCTCGGGCATCGTCGTCGGCCGGTACCCGATGCGGCCGCTCGACGTCGCCGGGGCGTACGCGACCTATGCCGCCAACGGGATGCACGCGCCGGTGCACCTGGTGGACAAGGTGCTCGATCAGTCCGGGAAAGTCGTGTGGCAGCACGAAAACCAACCGGTCTCCGCCGTTCCGGAGCAGGTCGCGCAGGACGTGACTTCCGTTTTGCAGACGACGTTGCCGGACGGTCGCGCGGCGGCTCTGCGCACGGGCGAGTTCGAGCGCGGCAATTCGCGGGACAACCAGGACGCTTGGGCGGTCGGCTACACGCCGCAGCTGGCGACGGCGGTGTGGCTCGGCACCGACGACAACCGCAAGCTGCTCGACGCGACGGGCAAGAAGGTGACGGGTTCGTCGGTACCGGCGGACGTGTGGCGGTCGTTCATGGCCCGCCGCTGAATCACGCCGCGCGGCGGCTGACCTTCGGGATCACCATCGGGCTCCCGCTCTCCGGGCACTCCATCACCCGGCACGGCAGCTCGAAAATCCGCTCCACGTTCTCCGCCGTCACGACTTCCTCCGGCGTCCCGGTGGCCAGCACCTTCCCGTCGCGCATCGCGATCAGGTGCGTCGCGTACCGGGCCGCGTGGTTGAGGTCGTGCAGCACCGCGACCAGCGTGCGGCCCTGTTCGCTGTGCAGGGTCGCGCAGAGGTCGAGGATATCGAGCTGGTGCGCGATGTCCAGGTACGTCGTCGGCTCGTCGAGCAGCAGCAGATCGGTCTGCTGGGCCAGCGCCATCGCCATCCAGACGCGCTGGCGCTGCCCGCCGGACAGCTCGTCCACCATGCGCTCGGCGAGGTCGTCGACGCCGGTCGCGCGCATCGAATCGGCGACCACCGTCGCGTCCTCGCGGGACCATTGGCGCAGCAGTTTCTGGTGCGGGTACCGGCCGCGCGCGACGAGGTCGGACACGGTGATCCCGTCCGGCGCGATCGAGCTCTGCGGCAGCAGGCCGAGCCGCCGCGCGACCTCCTTCGCGCCGTAGCTGGAGATCACCTCGCCGTCGAGGTAGACCGAGCCCGCGCGCGGCTTCAGCATCCTGGCGAGCGCGCGCAGCAGCGTGGTCTTGCCGCAGGCGTTGGGGCCGACGATGACCGTGAACGACTTGTCCGGGATGACCACGCCGAGCCGTTCGGCGACCGTGCGGCCGTCGTAGGCCAGCGTCAGGTCCTCGGCGTGCAGTCGGGTGTCTTCGCTCGTCCGTGCCACACAGGTAAGGCTAACCTAGTGACCCCCGTCCGGGGAGTTCCGTGGGTCGCATTAGCGAACAGTGACCGGCCGGTGCCATGATGCGTCCGGGAGAGTCCCGGCAGAGCGAGGGTGGGATGGACGACTACCGCGTCGTCGCGGACGAACTCGCCGCCGACATCGAAGCCGGCCGGCTGCGGCCCGGCGATCGGCTGCCGCCGCAGCGCAGGTTCGCGCGCGACCGCGGCATCGCCGGCTCCACCGCGGCCCGCGTGTACGGCGAACTCGTCCGCCGCGGCCTGGCGGTCGGCGAGGTCGGCCGGGGCACCTTCGTGCGCGCGGCGAAGCCCGGCCCGGAACCGGCGCTGTCCGAACCCGGCGACGCGCGGGTGGATCTCGAACTCAACTTCGCCGTGCTGCCGACCCAATCGGCCAAACTGGCGCAGGCACTCGAACCCGTGCTGCGCGCGGACGTCTTCACCGACGCCCTGCATCCGCTCGGCGCGGCTGGCACCAAGGCGGTCCGCGAGGCGGCGGTCTCGATGCTCGCCCGGGGCGCTTGGCAGCCGGATCCGGACCAGGTGCTGGTCGCGGGAAACGGGCGGCAGGGCATCGCGGCCGCGCTCGCGGCGTTCGTGCCGACCGGCGAGCGGCTGGCGGTCGAATCCCTGACGTATCCGGTGGTCAAGGCCGCGGCGACTCGGCTCGGCATCGAGCTGGTGCCGATCGAAACCGACGCGCACGGCCTGGTCCCGGCCGCGCTCGCGGCGAGCGCTCCGGTGCGGGCGCTGTACGTCCAGCCGACCCTGCACAACCCGCTCGGCACCACGATGCCGCCGCGGCGCCGCGCCGAACTGGCCGAGACCGTCCGCAGGCTGGACCTGCCGGTGATCGAGGACGGCATCTACACCTTCCTCCGCCCGGACACCGAACCGCTCGCCGCGCTGATGCCGGAGCGGACGGTGTTCGTGGACAGCCTGTCGAAACGCGTCGCGCCCGGGCTCACCGCCGGGTTCCTCGTGGCGCCGCCGCCGTGGGTCGCGCGGCTGGCGAGCGCGATCCGGTTCGGCGGCTGGTCGGCGTCGCGGTTCTCGGTGGAGGCGGCGCGGCGGTGGATCACCGGCGGCGTGCTCGCGGAGGTCGAAGCGGCGAAACGCGCGGACGCCCGCGCGCGGGCCCGGATCGTCGCGGAGCGGCTGGCGGGTTTCCAGGTGTACGGCGACGCCTCGGCCTACCACCGGTGGTGGGTGCTGCCGGACCAGTGGCGGGCCGAGACGTTCGTGGCAGCCGCTGCTCGCCGGGGAATCGCGTTGTCCCCGGCGGCGGCGTTTTCGGTCGTGCCGGGGCACGCGCCGAACGCGGTGCGGATCGCGGTGTCCGCACCCTCGGAGGAGACATTGGCGAGTGCGTTGGACGTGCTGGCCGGGCTGGCCAGCGGGTCGCCGGACGACCTCCTGGTGGACTCGTGAGTGTCCATGCCGGTTCTCACCGTGCTGAGCACTCACGACGTACTTAGGCCTTTCGTCGCCAGACCAGCCGCGTCAGCGTCGCCGCGACCTTTGCCGAAGCGGGCTGGCGGGGCAGCTTTTTGGCTTCCGGCGCGGATTCCGGCATCACCCGGTAGACGAGGTGCGCCGCGAACCGCGCGAGGTCCGGTGCCGCCAGCGAGGCCAGTTCCGCGGCCCGGCCCTCCGGAAGGCTCAGGATCTGCGGCCGCCGTTCGATCGCCTTCACCACCAGCGCCGCGGCGCGTTCCGGCGAACTCGCGGGCAGCCCGCGGTACGACCCGGTCGGCGCGATCATGTCCGTGCGCACCAACGGCATCCGGACCGAGGAGAACGTGACGCCGTCGGACAGCGTTTCGCGCCCGGCAGTAAGGCTGAACTCCTCGAGCGCGGCTTTTGAAGCCAGGTAAGCGGAAAACCGCGGGGTGTCGGTCTGCAGGCCTTGCGTGGTGACGTTCACGATGTGGCCGAACCGGCGTTCGGTCATCGACGGCAGCAGCCCGAGGATCAGCCGCACCGGACCGAAGTAGTTGATGGCCATGGTGCGTTCGTAGTCGTGGAACCGTTCCGTCGACAGCTGCACCGAGCGTCGGATGGAGCGTCCGGCGTTGTTCACCAAGACGTCCACCGCGCCGTGGTCGGCGAGGACCGCCTTCACGAGACCGTCAACCGCGTCGCCGTCAGTGAGGTCGCACGGGTACGTCGCTGCTTCGCCGCCTGCTGCGGTGATCTCGCTACGCACGTCTTCGAGTTCTTCGGCACGACGCGCGATGAGAAGCACCTTCGCACCGCGTCGCGCGACAGCGAGCGCGCTCGCGCGGCCAATGCCCGACGACGCACCGGTAATGAGGACAACGCGTCCTTCAAGCCCTGGGCGGCGAGCGTGGTCCGGATCGAGATGCGCGCGCCAGTAGCGGTAGAGCGGTTCTGCGTAGTCGCGAAGCTCGGGAAGGTGGACGCCGCTGCCGTACAGCTCCGAAGTGGTGCGCGCGGTGTCGAACTCCACCTCCATGTTCAGGTGGGGGAGTACTTCGAGCGGAATTCCCAGCTCGGTCAACACTGCTGCGCGCGTCGCACGTCCAGTCGGCAGGCGGTCGACAGCGGTCGCGAGGCGAGACGCTGTGCTGCGAAGCAGACCGGACGGCACCGTCGTGCGTACGCGCGGCGCACCGGCGACGCGGGCGAAGGCGTTGTAGACCTCGTGGAGCTTCTGCGGTCGCGGCGAAGCGAGGTGATACGTACTGCCCGAAGGCGCTTCGCGGTGCATGAGGTTTTCCATCGCGGCGACGACGTAGTCGACCGGGACGAGGTTGGTGGCCCCGAAATCGGGCGCGGCGAGCGGCAGCTGCTTCGGCAGCGCGGCAAGGCGCGAGATGGCGGGCAGGAAGTAGTACGGACCGTCGATCTTGTCCATCTCACCGGTGCGCGAATCGCCGACGACCGCGGAGGGCCGGTAGACGCGGAACGGCACGTCGGTCTGCGCGCGGACCAGCTTCTCGGCCTCGAACTTCGTGGCGTGATACGGAGAGCTGAAGGACTGCCCGAGGTCGAAGTCGGCTTCGGTGAAGCGGCCGGCGTGATCGCCCGCGACGGCGATGGACGACACGTGGTGCAGCAGTCCCGCGCCCGCCGCCGCGGCGAAGGCGAGCAGGTTCCGGGTGCCGTCGACGTTCGCGGCCTGGTTCGCCGCGTCGTCGGCGGTGAAGTCGTAGACCGCGCCGAGGTGGATGACGTGATCGACCCCGTCGTAGCCGGCCGGGTCGAGGCCCAGCAGCGGTTCGGTGAGGTCGCCGACGGCGGGGACCAGGCGGTCGGCGTTCGGCCAGTCCCGCGCCAGCGCGGCAAGGCGGTTGCGCGAGGTGTTGCGGACGAGCACGTGGACGGCGGTCGTGTCCCGCCGCGAGAGCAACCGGGCGACCAGGCGCTTCCCGAGGAAGCCCGTCGCGCCCGTGACGAAGTAGGTGGTCATGGCCGGCACCTTTCGGGGTCTGCGGGTGCCGACTCTACCTACTCATGAGTAGGAACGGTAGTTGTCAGTCGGTTCCGGTGCGTCGCGCCGACGTCGCGGTGGCCACCACGGCGTCGCGCAGGGCCGCGCGCAGCCGCCCGACCTCCAGCGGCCCCAGCACGGCCGCCTCTCCCGGCGGCGCGACCAGGACGACTTTGTCGTCGCTGCTCACGAACACCGTCACGTCGCGCCGCCTGCCCGCCAGGTCCCGGCAGCCGACCGTCCACTCGTTCCGCACCGCACTGTCGTCCCGCGCTGTCACGGCCCTCGCCTTCCGATCACGTAGCACCCGTGTCCTTCGTGCGGGGGTGTGACCGCGCGCTCCGCGGCGGCTTACGCCGGTTCACCCGAATTGCCTACCGGCCGGTTTTCCACGGGGTGTGACCAGCCGCGTACCGGAGTAGCGTCGGCCACCGCACGCCGCGGGCACTCAGGAGGACGCATGTCGGAACCTCGGAAAATCGTCATCGTCGGAGCCGGACTGGCCGGTGCCACCGCGGCGGCGACGGTGCGAGAACGCGGTTTCGACGGTGAGATCCTGCTGCTGGGAGCGGACACGCACCGGCCGTACGAGCTGCCGCCGCTGTCGAAGGCGTTACTGCTCGGCAACGCCGACGAACCCGACTGGGTGCGCGAAGAGGGCTACTGGAGCGAGCACGACATCCAGCTGCTCTCCGGCACCACCGCAACCCGGGTTGAACTGGGTGCCCGACTGGTCCTCGACGACGCTGGCGACGAACACCGCTACGACCGCCTGGTCTTAGCGACCGGCTCACACCCGCGGACGCTGAAGGTGCCCGGCGGCGACCTACCCGGCCTCTACATGCTTCGCACTCTCGACGACTCCCTGCGGCTGCGCGCGGCCTTCGAGGCTGCGAAGCGCGTACTGATCGTCGGCGCGGGCTGGATTGGTACCGAAGCCGCCGCTGCCGCGCGTACGCACGGTGCCGAGGTGACTGTGGTCGCCCCGGAGAAGCTGCCGCTCGCGAACGTGTTGGGCGACGAAGTGGCCGGAGCGTTCTACCGCCTGCACGAAGAACACGGTGTGCAGTGGCGCCTCGGCGAAGGCGTCGCAGCGATCACCGGTGACACCGAAGCGACCGGCGTCCGACTGTCGAGCGGCGAAGAGCTGTACGCCGACGTTGTCCTTATCGCCGTCGGCGCGGCCCCGAGCGTCGAACTGGCGCACGCCGCCGGTCTCGAGCTGGCAGATGACGGCGGTGTCGATGTCGACGCAGGTCTGCGTACAGCGGCACCTGACGTTTACGCGATCGGCGACATCGCTTCGCAGTTCCATCCGCGCTACGGCCGCCGCGTACGCGTCGAGCACTGGGCGACAGCGCGTACGCAAGGCGAGCACGTGGCGGCCAATCTCTTTGGCGCGAACGAGCCGTACTTGAACAGCCCGTACTTCTTCTCCGACCAATACGACCCAGACCGCGGCGGCCCGGCGATCGGGTGCGAATACCGCGGCCTGCCCGTCTTGGACCGAGACCGCGTCGTCGTGCGCGGCGACCTCGCGAGCTACGACTTCACGGCGTTCTGGGTGACCCCGGAGAGCGAGGTCTCGGCTGCGATGAACGTCAACCAGTGGGACGACGGGGACGCGCTGCAAAAGCTGGTCGACGAACGCATCGCGGTCACCGACGACCAGCTGCGGAGCGGAAATCTCGCCGATCTGGGCTGACCGCCAGCGTCGCGAACGACAGCCAAGCGACCACCCCGAACCCGGCCATCACCGCGGTCATCGGCACCGCCGTGCCGGGCTCGCCGAGCCCGACCAGCGGCGTCGCGATCCCGCCGATCGCGAACTGCAGCACGCCCAGCAGTGCCGACGCCGCCCCCGCCGTGCGCGCGTGCCCCGCGAGCGCGAGCGAACTGGCGTTCGGGTTGATGATTCCGATGCAGGAAACCATGAGCAGCAACGGAATCAGCAACGCAGGCAACGGCAGCCGCATGACCGCGGCCGCCAGCGTGGCCAGACCGGAGAGGGTCGACACCGTCAGCCCCGTGCGCAGCAGCGTCCGTTCGGGAAATCGGCCGACGAGCCACCCGTTGAGCTGCCCAGCGAGCACGATGCCCACCCCGTTGAGCCCGAAGACGACGCTGTATTCCTGCGGACTCAGCCGGTAAACGTCCTGCAGCGCGAACGACGATCCCGAGATGTACGCGAACAACGCGGCGAAGTTCAGCCCGGCGGTGAGCGCGTAACCAAGGAACGTGCGGTCGGTGAGCAGGTGCCAGTACGTCCGAAGCACCCCACCCAACCGCGCCGGATGCCGCCGCTCGACCGGCAAAGGTTCCGGCAGCGCGAACGCGACCGCAGCGAGCAACAGCGCACCGAACCCGGTGAGGACGACGAACACCCCGCGCCAGGACGTGAAGGTGAGCAACTGCCCGCCGAGCACCGGAGCGAGGATCGGCGCGAGACCGTTGACCAGCAGGAGAAGCGAGAAGAACTTCGTCATCGCCGTACCGGTGTAGAGATCGCGGACGGTCGCGCGGGCTATCACGATCCCCGCCGCCGCGCCAAGCGCCTGGATACTCCGCGCCGCGATCAGCAGCTCAACGCCCGGACTCACCGCCGCCGCGACCGACCCGGCGATGTACAGCCCCAACCCGACCAGCAACGGCCGCCGCCGCCCGAAGGAATCCGACAAGGGCCCAGCGACGATCTGCCCGACCGCGAGCCCGACGACGAACGCAGTGAGCGTCAGTTGGACGGTCGTGTCGGAGGCCCGGAAATCCCCCGCCATCCGGGGCAGGGCGGGGAGATACATGTCGATGGAGAGCGGCCCGAAGGCGGAGAGGCCACCGAGGATGAGAAGACGCCGGATCTTGCCCCGGCGAGGGTGCTCGGGGAGGGTGACGGAGTGTTCGAGGGAGGGATATTCCGCGCTGGCTGTGGTGGGGTGGTCGGCAGCGGAGTGATCTGGGGCGGGGTGGTCGGCTGTGGATTGATCCGCCGCGGAGTGACGCGGGGTGGGGTGGTTTGCCGCGGATTGATCCGCCGCGGAGTGATCCGGGGCGGGGCAGTCGGCTGCGGAGTGATTGGCTGCGGAGTATTCCGCAGTGGAGTGATCCGCGGTGGAGGGTTCGGCAACGGAATGCTCCGCGTCGGAGTATTCCGTTGCGGAGTGGTCTGCCGTGGGGCGGGCGGCTTCAGAGTGATCAGGCGTGGGGCACTCGGCCGCAGATTCATCGGGCGCGGAGTGATCGGGTGTGGAGTGCTCCAGGACGGATCGCTCCACTGCGGAATGCTCCGCGCTGGAAGCGCCCGCGACGGAGTATTCCGTTGCAGAGTGATCGGCCGTGGAGTGGTTTGCCATGGGCTGATTGGCCGTGGAGTGATCGGGCGTGGCACGGTTCGCCGTGGGGTGGTCGGCCCTGGAGTGATCGGGCGTCGAATGATCCGTCACCGATCCCTGAGCCCTGGAATGCTCCGCGCCGGAGGCACCAGCGGCGGAGTATTCAGCTCCGGAATGATCCGACGTCACGCGGTCCGCCGTGGAGTGATCCGTCGCGGAATGATCAAGAGCCAGGTGATCGTCCGCCGAATAATCAGCAGCGGAGCGCTCCGGAGCGAGCATCCACGAGCCGTCCGGCAACGGCACTGCCCGCTCAGCGGCACACCATTCGCCGCCCGCGCCGTCCGCGCCGTCCGCGCCGTCCGCGCCGTCCGCGCCGCCCGCGCTGTCCGAGTCGTCGGAGCTGTCCGCGCCGTCCGCCGGAGCGCCGGCCATGTTCGGGTCCTCCCGGCGATCGCGCCGGTTCCCATCGCTGGGCTCACGCACCCCACCCTCGTCCCCGACACCCCGCAGGCCTCCCGCGTCGCCGATGCCTCGCACGCCTCCCGCGTCCGAGCTGTCCCGAGCCCCCTTCATCGGCTCCGACTCTCCGCCGCTGCCCGCCCGCGCCTCGCTGCCTTCCCCGCCGTCGCGCGAATCGCCGCTCGCCCGTCCCCGCGGTCCAGCCGCATCCCCAATCGCCATCCGCGCCGCACCGTCTCCCTCGCTCCGACGGGACCACCCCGCCACGACGAGTGTCCGTTATCCGCCCGCCAGCCCGGTGATCGGATCAATTTCCGCACCAAATCCCGCTTCCCTCTAGATCTGCCGCGCTCCGGTGCGCTATACATCGGATGTATCGCGAGAACGGTGTCGAGAGAGGGGTTCGTCCGTGCGGTTTGTGCGTCTCGGGGCAGCGGGGGCTGAGCGTCCGTTCGTCCGTGCCGGTGACGGCACCCTCCACGACCTCTCCGGGGTCACGCCGGACATCGACGGCGCGTTCCTCGCCGGCGACGGGCCGGCCAAGGCCGCGCGGGCGCTCGAAGCCGGGGAACTGCCGGTCGCCGACGGGGCCGGGCAGCGGGTCGGCGCGCCGATCGCCGGGCCGGGCAAGATCGTCTGCATCGGCATGAACTACCGCCGCCACGCCGAGGAAACCGGCGCGGCCGTGCCGACCGAACCGGTGCTGTTCATGAAGGCGCCCGACGTGATGGTCGGACCGTTCGACGAGGTGCTCGTCCCGCGCGGCTCCACGGCCACCGACTGGGAAGTCGAACTCGGCGTCGTCATCGGGAAAACCGCGCGGTACCTGGAAAGCGTGGACGAAGCGCTGGCGCACGTCGCCGGGTACGTCGTGTCCAACGACGTCTCCGAGCGCGATTTCCAGCTGAACCGCGGCGGCCAGTGGGACAAGGGCAAGAACTGCGAGACCTTCAACCCGCTCGGTCCGGAACTCGTGACCGCCGACGAAATCCCCGATCCGCAGGCGCTCGGCCTGCGCACCTGGGTCAACGGCGCGAAGGTGCAGGATTCGTCCACAAAGGACATGGTGTTCGGCGTCGCCGAGATCATCCATTACCTGAGCCAGTTCATGGTGCTGCGCCCCGGCGACCTGATCAACACCGGCACCCCGGAGGGCGTCGCGCTCGGGCAGCCGGAGCCGAAGCCGTACCTGCGCGCGGGCGACGTCGTCGAACTGGAAATCGACGGCCTCGGCAAGCAGCGCCAGACCTTCGGGCAGGCCTGACATGGCGAAAATCGTGGCCATGGAGGTCCGGGACGTCCGCTTCCCGACGTCGCGCGACCTCGACGGTTCGGACGCGATGAACCCGGATCCGGACTATTCGGCGGCCTACGTCGAATTGCACACCGATGCCGGACCGGATGGTTACGGCCTCGCGTTCACCATCGGCCGGGGCAACGACGTGCAGGCCGCCGCGATCCGTGCGCTCGCGCCGCATGTGGTCGGCCGCGATGTTCCTGAAGACGCAGAAGCGCTCGGTGCGCTCTCTCGGGCCTTGGTCGGCGACTCGCAATTCCGTTGGCTGGGACCGGAAAAAGGCGTGGCACACATGGCGATCGGCGCGATCGTCAACGCCGCGTGGGACCTTGCCGCACGGCGTGCCGGACTTCCATTGTGGAAGTTCGCGTCGCGGATGACGCCGGAGGAGCTGGTGTCCCTTGTGGACTTCCGCTACCTCTCCGACGCACTCACCGAAGAGGAAGCGCTCGACATCCTGCGCGCCGCCGAGCCCGGGAAAGCGGAGCGGATCGCCAAGCTCGAAGCCGACGGCTATCGCGCGTACAGCACGTCGGCGGGCTGGCTCGGTTATTCCGACGCGAAACTGGTGCGGCTGGCCGAACAAGCCGTCGCCGGCGGTTTCGAGATGATCAAACTGAAGGTCGGCGGGAATCTCGAAGACGACGTCCGACGAATGAAGCTGGCGCGCGAGACTGTCGGCCCGGACATCCGGATCGCGGTCGACGCGAACCAGCGCTGGGATGTCGCGACGGCAGTGTCGTGGATGACCGCGCTGGCGCCGTTCGATCCATATTGGATTGAAGAGCCAACCTCGCCGGACGACGTTCTCGGCCACGCAGCAATTGCCAAAGCACTCGCGCCGATCAAGGTCGCCACCGGTGAGCACGTTCAGAACCGCGTGGTATTCAAGCAATTGCTGCAGGCTAACGCGATCGACGTGCTGCAGCTGGACGCCGCACGCGTCGGCGGGGTGAACGAGAATCTCGCGATCCTGTTGCTGGCAGCCAAATTCGGTGTCCCGGTGTGTCCGCACGCCGGTGGTGTCGGATTGTGCGAACTGGTGCGGCATCTGTCCATGTTCGACTTCGTGGCAGTGTCCGGTTCGGACAGTGACCGGTCCATCGAATGGGTCGACCACCTGCACGACCACTTCACCGACCCGGCCGTCGTGCGCGACGGCCGCTACCTGGCCCCGACCGCACCGGGCTTTTCCGCGCGCATGCACGACGCTACGCTGCGCCGGTTCAGCTTCCCGGACGGTCCTGAATGGACGGAGAACGCGCAGTGAGCGAATTCGACGGCCTGGTCGCCGCGGTCACCGGCGGCGCTTCGGGCATCGGCCTGGCCACGGCGAACCTGCTGGCCCAGCGCGGCGCGCAGGTGGCCGTGCTCGACCTCAAGACCGACGAGGTGCCCGAGCCGCTGGCCGGATTCCGCTGCGACGTGACGTCCGACGCCGAGGTTCGCGCCGCCGTCGACGCGGTGGCCGAACGCTTCGGCCGGCTCGACATCCTGATCAACAACGCGGGAATCGGCGCGCAGGGCGACGTCACCGCGAATGACGACGACGAGTGGCACCGCGCGTACGACGTGAACGTTGTCGGCATGGTGCGCACTGCGCGGGCAGCCTTGCCGCACTTGAAAAACTCGCCTGCGGCAGCGGTCGTGAACACGTGCTCGATCGCCGCCTGGGCCGGACTGCCCGCGCGGGCGCTGTACTCGGCCACGAAAGGCGCGGTGCTGTCGCTGACCCTCGCGATGGCCACCGATCACCTGCCGGACCGGATCCGCGTCAACTGCGTGTGCCCCGGCACCGCGGACACCCCGTGGGTCGGCAGGCTGCTCGACACCGCCGCGGACCCCTCGGCCGAGCGGGAGGCGCTCGCCGCCCGCCAGCCGATGGGAAGGCTGGTGACCGCGGACGAGGTCGCGAACGCGATCGCGTACCTGGCCAGCCCGCTTTCGGCATCGACTACCGGCACCGCGCTCGCGGTGGACGGCGGCATGTACGGCCTGCGCCCGCGCGGACCCGTGCAGAACTGATCTGCTTAGCCAACAAGGCCTGTCATCAAGGAGGATGCGGTGCGTACGAAGGTGATCCGGCTGGCCGCCGCGGTGGCCGCCTGCGGTTTGGTGCTCGGTGCGTGCGGGTCCACTAAGGACAAACCGGCGGCAGCGGCGAGCGGCGGCGGCACCGGCAAGGTCGGGGCGACGCTGCCCCTGCTGACCTCGCCGTTCTGGCAGGCCTACAACAAATACGTGCCGCAGATGGCGAAGGAGCAGGGCCTCGACGCGCTGCCCACGGTGAACGCCGACAGCGACCCGGCGAAGCTCATCACCGACATCGGCACGCTGCTCAGCCAGGGCGTGAAGGGCCTCGTCGTCACCCCGCTCGACTCGGCGGCGGTCGTCGCCGGGCTGAAGCAGGCCGAGAACAAGGGCGTCCCGGTGGTCGCGGTGGACGTCGCGCCGGAGAGCGGCAAGGTCGCGATGGTGGTGCGCGCGGACAACAAGGCGTACGGAACCAAGGCGTGCGAGGAAATCGGCAAGCGAGTGAAGAGCGGCAAGGTCGTGCAGGTGATGGGCGACCTCGCGTCGGTCAACGGCCGCGACCGGTCGGCGGCGTTCCGCGAATGCATGATGCAGAAGTACCCGGACGTCAAGGTTCTCGAGGTCGCCGCGGAATGGAAGGCGGACAAGGCTTCGTCCGGTTTGGACAGTCTGCTGACCGCGAACCCGGACATCAAGGGCGTGTACATGCAGGCGGGCGGCGTCTACCTCGCGCCGACCGAGCAGGCGCTCAAGCGCAAGAACCTGTTTTTCCCGGTCGGCGACCCGAAGCACGTGGTGCTGGTGAGCAACGACGGCATCCCGCAGGAGCTCACCGCGATCCGCAACGGCGAACTGGACGCGACCGTCTCGCAGCCTGCCGACGCCTACGCCAAGTACGGGATGTACTGGCTCAAGAAGGCGATGGCGGGCGAGACGTTCAAGCCCGGCCCGACCGACCACGACTCCACGATTGTCGAGATCAGCCCCGGCATCCTGGAAGACCAGCTGCCCGCGCCGGTCGTGACCAAGGACAACGTGGACGACAAAGCGTTGTGGGGTAACAACCTGTGAGCGCGCCGGTAGTGCAGGCGGACGGCGTCGGGAAGCGGTACGGGCCCACCGTGGCGCTGCACGACGTCAGCCTCACCGTGCGGCCCGGCGAGTCCCACGCACTCGTCGGCCGCAACGGGGCGGGCAAGTCCACGCTGGTGTCGATCCTCACTGGACTGTCCGAAACGGACACTGGCAGCGTTTCCTTCGGCGGCGTACCGGCACCTTCCTTGTCCAAACAGGACGACTGGAAGGCGCACGTGGCGTGCGTGTACCAGCACGCGATGGTGGTGCCGCAGCTGACCGTCGCGGAGAATCTGTTCCTGAACCGGCAGGCCAGGGGCGGGTTCGCGATCGGCTGGAAGAAGCTTCGCCGGCAGGCGCGGGAGCTGCTGGACTCGTGGGACGTACGGGTCGATGTGGACACTCCGGCGGGCGATCTGTCCGTTGAGGACCGTCAGTTCGTCGAGATCGCCCGCGCGTTGAGTTACGGTGCGCGGTTCATCGTGCTGGACGAACCGACCGCGCAGCTGGACAGCCAGGCTATCGAGCGGCTTTTCGAGCGCATGCGGCAGATGCAAGAGAACGGCGTCACGTTCCTGTTCATCTCGCACCACCTGCACGAGGTTTACGAGGTGTGCCAAGCGGTTACCGTCCTGCGCGACGCCCGCCACGTGCTCACCGCACCCGTCGAGGAGGTCAGCCGCGCGGCACTGGTCGACGCGATGACGGGGGAGCAGGGCGGCCTCGCCGTCCGCGACGCCGCCACCCGCGACCCGCTCGCGGTCGACGCGGAAGAGGTCCTCGCCGTAGATGACCTCTCCGGTGACGGATTCCACGGCGTCTCGCTACGGATCCACCGCGGTGAGGTCGTCGGACTCGCGGGCAGCAACGCAAGCGGCAAGCACCAGGTAGCCGAGACGGTCTACGGCCTGCGCAAGCCCACCTCAGGAACCGTTGTGGTGAACGGAAAACGCCTGCCCTCCGGTGACATTACTGCTGCCCTGCGCGCAGGCATCGGCTGTGTCCCGCGGGACCGGCACCACGAAGGTCTGGTGCTGGAACACTCCATTATGGACAATGCGACCCTGTCGGTGCTCGACCGGATGGGCCGCGCCGGTCTGGCGTCCCCGAAGGCCCGCCGCGAACGCGGATCGCGCGCCCTGGCCGACTACGACATCGTCGCGGCCGGCCCGGACCAGCCGGTTTCGGATCTGTCCGGCGGGAACCAGCAGAAAGTCGTGCTCGCCAGGGCTCTGGAGAGCGATCCGCGCGTGGTGGTGCTGATCAACCCCACCGCGGGAGTGGATGTGAAGTCGAAGGAGGCCCTGCTCGCGGTCGTGGACCGGGTGCGGGCCGAGGGGAAGGCGGTGCTGCTCGTGAGCGACGAGCTGGACGACCTGCGCCTGGCCGACCGGGTGCTGGTGCTGCGCGCCGGCGAGGTGGCCGCCGTTCACCAGGCCGGCTGGTCCGACGGGGACCTGGTGGCGGATATCGAAGGAGTCGGGCTCCATGACTGACCTGATGAGCGACCCGCAGACGGCGCTGCCCGCGGTCCGGCCGAAACGCCGGAAGTCGGCGTGGCTGCGCGAACTGGCGCTGCTGCCCGCGCTCGTGGTGGTGTTCGTGATCGGCGGGCTGATCAGCGACACGTTCTTCACCTTCGACAACATCATCAGCATCCTTTCCGCGGCGGCCGCGTTGTCGCTGGTCGTGCTGGGCGAGTCGCTGGTGCTGCTGACCGGCAAGTTCGACCTGTCGCTGGAATCCACGATGGGCATCGCCCCTGCGATCGGCGCGATGCTGGTCATTCCCGCGGCGTCGTCCGGCTTCGGCACCGAATGGCCTTCGGTGCTCGGCCTGGTGGCGATCCCCGTGGTGGGTGCCTTGATCGGCTTCGTGAACGGCTTCCTGATCGTGAAGCTGAAGCTGAACGCGTTCATCGTGACGCTGGCGATGCTGACAGTCCTGCGCGGAACCCAGATCGGCACGACGAACGGCAAGACGCTGTTCGACCAGTTGGACGCGTTCACCGCGCTGGCGACCACGACGTTTGCCGGCTTGCCGATGTCAGTCTGGCTCGCCGCGGCCCTGTTCGTGCTCTTCGGGCTGGGCTTGCGATACCACCGAGTCGGCCGCTCCCTGTACGCGATCGGCGGCAACCGAGAAGCCGCGCGGGCCGCGGGCATCCGAGTGGACCGGATTTCGTGGGCGGTGTTCGTGGTGGCCGGAGTGCTGGCTGCGATCGGCGGCCTGGCATACACCGGCTACGTCGGCGCCCTCGGCGCTGACCAGGGCGACGGCCTGATCCTCCAGGTCTTCGCCGCAGCGGTCATCGGCGGTGTCTCCCTGGACGGCGGGCGAGGCACGCTGGTCGGGGCGCTGACCGGGGTGCTGTTGCTGCAGTCGGTGGACAGCCTGCTGCGCATCGCCCAGGTCCCGGCGGAATGGCTGAAGGCGATTTACGGAGGGATCATTTTGATCGCCTTGATCATCAGCCGGTACGCGGGCGGAAAGCCCCAGACCTGATCGGCGGAGGTTCGGTGATCATCCGACCTTATGGGGGCTTGCGCTCGGCCTGGTCGGCGGCTTCGTCTCCGACCTCGCTGCCGCCGGGGCCGGGGTGGCCGCTGCCGTCGGGTTCGGTGGGCGAGCGATTGGCTGGTGCCAGTGCCAGTGCCAGTGCCAGTGCCAGTGCCAGTGCCAGTGCCGGTGCCGCGACTGGTGCCGGTGCCGTTGCTGCCAGTTGCGCTCCCGTTTCCGCCGCACGGCCCTTCGCCTCCGCTGGTGGTGCGGCGGAAGCAACCTCCGCATCACCAGCGCCGGAGTTAATGAAGGGCCCCTTCATTCCGCCCGTCGACGAGCGAGTCCCCACCGCTTCAGCCGAGCGCGCGCGATGGGTCCCCTCGCCGTTCCCATTTCGACGCATGCCGGTCTACGCCGTGCCCGCTGTGCGAAAGTCCCCCTCTCTCCGGCTGGGCGTGCGCGATGGGTCCCTTCGCTTCGATGGTCCCGGAGCGACGGCCCCTGCTGCTCCTGCTGTTCGGGTGCGAAGGTCCCCTTCGCTCCAGTCAGGCGTGCGGGGTGGGGCTCTTCGTTTCGGCGGTCGTGGTGTGACGGGTTCCGTCACCCCTACCGTGCGGGTGCGAAAGTTCCCCTCGCTCCAGTCACGCGTGCGCGATGGGTCCCCTCGCTCCGATGGTCATTGTGTGACGGGTCCCGTCGCTCCCGCCGCTCAGGCGCGAAAGTCCCCCTCGCGTCCCTCGAACAAAAGTGACGGGTCCCTTCACTCCTATCAGCAAGGAGTGAAGGGACCCGTCACTGCAACAAACCGCTCAGGAGCCGTCGCCGCTCGGTCAGGAAGCAGCGGGTTCGGCCTCATCGCCGGGCGCGTCGTCTTCGACCAGCGTGCTTCGCAGCCACTGTTCGACTCCCGCGACGTGCACCGTCGCCCACGAGCGGGCCAGTTCGGGTTCCCGTGCGGCGATCGCGTCGTAGATCGCGGCGTGTTGTTCCCGGGTTCGGGCCACCGCGCCCTCCTGGGTGAGGCCGCGCCAGATGCGGGCTCGCGCCGTCGGGCCGGACAGGCTTTCGAGAAGCGAGCAGAGCACTGGGTTGCCCGAGCCGTCCGCGATTTTGCGGTGGAACTGCAAGTCGTTGGCCACCAGTGCCTCGACGGTCGGCGAATCCTCCAACTCGCCGAGCAGCGCGCCGAGTTCGGCGACGTCCTCGTCGCGCATGTGCAGCGCTGCCATCGCGGTGGCAGCGGGCTCCAGAATCCGCCGCACAGCAAGGAAATCGAGCACGGTGTCGTCGCGGTGGAAGTCGACGACGAAGGTCATCGCGTCGAGCAGCAGGTTCGGTTCCAGGCTGGTGACGTACGTGCCGTCGCCCTGGCGCACGTCCAGCACCCGGATCAGGCACAGCGCCTTCACCGCTTCCCGCAGCGAACTGCGGGAAAGCCCCAGCCGCTGCGCGAGCTCGGCCTCCTTGGGGAGCCGGTCGCCCGGGGCCAGCTCGCCCGAAATGATCATGTCCTTGATCTTGTCGATCGCGACATCGGTGACGGGCATCGGGACCGCCCTCCCTGCAGAGACCTCGGATGTTTACCCCCTACAGCGTGCCACGACTCCCGTCAGGAGGAACGATGACCCACGGCCCGGCGCCGCAAACGGTCGCATTGCGCACCCGGCTCAAGCCCGGAATGGAGAAAACGTACGAGGAGGTGCACGCGGTGATCCCGCAGGACCTGGACGCCGCACTGCGCCGCGCCGGCGTGCGGTCGTGGCGGATCTGGCGCGACGGGCTCGACCTGTTCCACTTCGTCGAGGTGGACGATTTCGAGCGGATGCGCGCGGAACTCGCCGGCGATCCGGCCGACATCGCGTGGCAGAAGCGGATCAACGAACTGCTCGACCTCGACCACTCCGACGTCGCGCACGGCCTCGGGCTGGTGTGGCAACTCCCGGCGGAGGCGTGACCGTGGACCTTCCTCCGCTGGGACTCGGCGGCGCTCAGCTGGGCAATCTCTACCACGCGGTGCCGGACGAAACCGCCGCGGCGAGCGTGCGACGGGCGTGGGACGAGGGGATCCGTTATTTCGACACCGCGCCGCACTACGGGCTCGGGCTGTCCGAACGCAGGCTCGGAGCCGCGCTGGCGGCGTATCCGCGCGGCGAATACGTCCTGTCCACAAAAGTCGGTCGCGTCCTGGAACCGCGCGCGGCGGCCCCCGGGGAACGCGACGACCAGGGCTTCGATGTCCCGGGGACTTACCGGCGCCGCTGGGATTTCAGCCGCGACGGGGTGTTGCGTTCGCTGGAATCGAGCCTGAATCGGCTGGGTCTCGACCACGTCGATCTCGTGTACGTGCACGATCCGGACGATCATTTCGAGGAAGCGGTTTCGGGTGCGTTCCCAGCATTGCTGGAGTTGCGCGAGCAGGGCGTCGTGGGGGCGATCGGGGCTGGGATGAACCAGGCTCCGATGCTGGCGGAATTCGTGCGCCGATTCGATCTTGACCATGTTCTGATGGCCGGTCGCTACACCTTGCTGAACCAGCCGGCGTTGGACGAGTTGTTGCCGCTGTGCGTCGAACGCGGCGTCGGCGTCGTGGCGGGCGGGGTGTTCAACGGTGGAATCCTCGCCACTGAACAACCCGGCGCGATCTACGATTACGCGGCCGCGCCCGCGGATCTCGTGGAGAAAGCCCAGAAGATCGCGGAAATCTGCGCACGGCACGGTGTTTCGCTGCCCGAGGCCGCGCTCGCGTTGCCGCGTACGCACCCGGCGGTGGTGTCGGTGGTCGTCGGGGCCCATGACGCCGAGCAGGTGTCGCTGAACGTTCGCCGCGCCGCGGCGAAAATCCCGGCCGTACTGTGGGACGACCTCGCCGACGCTGGCCTCCTGCGGCCGGCTGCCCGCCCCGTCGTGTCCGGAGGAACCCAGTGATCGATTCGCATCACCACCTGTGGGATCCCGCGCGTCGCGAGTACCCGTGGATGTCCGGTGACGCACTGGCCCCGATCCGCAAGCCGTACACCGTCGACGATCTGCGCGCGGTGACCACTGCGGCGGGCGTCCACGCTACCGTGCTGGTGCAGACCGTCTCGGACGAGGCGGAAACCGAGGAATTCCTTGCCACAGCCGCGTCCGAACCCGTGGTGGCCGGCGTCGTCGGCTGGGTCGACCTCGCCGCTCCGGACGTGGCCGACCGGCTCGCGCGGCTGCGCGAACTCGGCCCGCTGGTCGGCATCCGACACCAGGTCGAGGACGAACCGGACCCGGATTGGCTGCTGCGCCCGGAAATCCTGCGCGGCCTGACCGCGGTCGCCGCTGCGGGCCTGGTCTATGACCTGCTGGTGGCACCAGCGCAGCTCGCCGCCGCCCGGCAGGTAGCCGAACGCCTGCCGGACCTGCGGCTGGTCCTCGACCACGCCGCGAAACCTGGCATCGCAGCTGGCGAGTGGCAGCCGTGGGCGAACGGCGTGGCCTCGCTCGCCGAGCACGGCAACTTGCACTGCAAGCTGTCCGGCTTGGTGACGGAAGCCGACTGGCGCGAATGGCAGGTGGGCCATCTGCGCCGCTACGCAGACCACGTTTTCGAGTCGTTCGGCGCGAACCGGGTCATGTTCGGCTCCGACTGGCCAGTGTGCGAACTGGCGGCAGCGTACGAAGTCGTACTGGACGCGGCGGTGTCGCTGACCGGTGCGCTGAGCGACCCGGAACGGCTCGACGTCTTCGAGCACACGGCGGCACGAGTTTATGAGTTGAGCTGAGAGATGCGGCGGGTAAAACCAGAGTGCCGCGCGAAACCGAGCCTGTCGACCTATTCGGCGGTCCGCGGCGGCCTTCCAGCCGTTCGAGTGACCAAACGGCTCAGAAGTCCTGGCCCTGCACCATCTCGCGGAGCTTGGACAACGCACGGTGCTGCGTGACGCGGACGTTGCCGGCCGAAATGCCCAGCGTCTCGGCCGTCTCGTTCGCGCTGAGGCCGACAACGATGCGCAGCGCCAGGATCTCCTGCTGCAGCGGGGCGAGGCGGGTGAGCAGTTCCTGGAGGCGGCTGCCGAGGTCGAGGCGCAGCGCATGCGATTCCGGCTCGTTGCCGCCGGAGAGCGGGTGCTCCGGAAGCTCGGGCACCGGCTCGGACCGGTCGCGCGCGACCGCCCGGTAGGCGTCAGCGACCTTGTTGGCCGCGATCGCGTGCACGAGGTAAAGGAAGGAACCGCCGCGGTCCTGGTAGTCCGGAAGGGCCTTGAGGACAGCCATGCAGACGTCCTGTGCGACGTCGTCGGCGGCGAGGTAGGAGAGGTCGCGGCCGCCCATCCGGGCCCGGCAGTAGCGGGCGACGACGGGGCGGAGCACGTGCAGCAGGTCGGCGACCGCGGCTTGATCGCCCTGTCCTGCCGCGCGTACGAGCGGGTCGAGGTCTTCTTTGGTCAGGCGTCCGCCGGACCGGGGCAGCGTCGCGGGGCTCACGTAGCCCTCGACGCCGGACACCGCAGTTCGGGACGTCTTCGACGGTGCTGTCATGGTCGTCTCCCCGGCAACCCTGCGACCGTCGCTGTCTCGGGGTCAACACTCTGTGATGTTGCGGTCGCAAGTACTCCAATCGAACGGGGGGAGCACTGCGATCGTTGCGACGCTCCGTAACCTTAAGCGGCCGGAGGCCGACCGTCCACATTTCAACTACGAATACCCCGTTAGCAGCAGTGGTCTTGACACAAACGAGACCAGCCGACGCACAGTACGAATCCGGCCTCGCAGCATGTGCGGATGTCCGGTTTTGTACGTCACGAAGAGTGATAGCGGGGTAGCGCAACAGAGAGTGGTCGCACTGCGGGTAGAACGGGTTCCACTACCGTTGGTGATCTTGTGCCGCGTCCGCTCGCCGAGCCCGCGCGAACACCCACCACCGCAGAACGGCGAACCGGACGACCCCGCCGACGAAGCTGGCCGCGAGAAGCACGGCGGTTTGCTGCCCGGCGGAGGGATGCGGGACGACTGCGTCGAGAGCGGCGAGAACGACCGATCCGTAGCCGGCGTAGAAGGCAAAAGTGACGAGATCCTGAAGGTGGCGCTTGCCCGCGCGGCTGCTCCGGTTGGCGAACGTGACGCGGCGATGGAACTCGGTGTTGCCGACCGTCGTGATCGCGAGCGCGGCGAGATTCGCCCATTGCGCGCCGATTTCCGGCCGGAAGGCCAGGAAGAGAACGGCCTGGAGTCCGGTGGTGACGACACCGGCGGCCAGGTACCAGGCAGCATGACTGCCCATCTCGCGGCGGCGAGTGGTGCGGTCTTCGGGGTTTGGCCGATTATCGGCGACGCTCGGAGGTGCTGGGTGCTTGATGGGGGCTGCGGCGGGAGTCAGGTGGGGCTGGTGGTGACTGGGCTCGGCTGCTGGATCCGTCGCTGCTCGCGGTTGGCGGGCTTCGGCGGCGCTGTAATTGGCGGGTTGTTGCGGCAGCAGGTCTGTGTCGCTCGGCGCGTGGGTCGGTTTCGCCGTTGAATGGCGACTGGCTTTGTCGCTGGACTCCCGCCGTGGCTGTTCGGCGCAGTCGGTTGCCGTTTTACGGCGATCGGAGCTTGAGTTCGTCGGCAGCCGGCGAGGGCTGTTGTCTCCGGGCTTCGCCGGTAGCTGGTCAGCGTCGCGATCAGTCGTTGCCTGGCGGTCGGCGCGCGGATTAGCCGCTGAGGGGCGACGGGTGTTCTCACCATGGCGGTCGGCGGCGGAGTCCAGCAGGTCGCGGCGAGTGTCGATCTCGTCGGCGAGCGCGGCCAGGTCGTTGGCGGCTGCGCGGTGCTGGTCGGCGGCCTCGTCGAAGTCCGGGGAGCGGTGGCTCGGAGTCTCGTCGAGCGTGCGGAACTCCGGCTGCGCGTCATCGCGGACCGGGTCGTCGCTGGCTTTGCGTCGGGGGCGGAGACCGATCCGGCCGCGCGGCTTCCACCGGGTGGTGGTCATGTCCTGACGCTAGCTCTGCTTCGCCTGCTGACGCCCTGGCAGACCCAAGGAAACGCTGTGATTCCGACGACAGCCGTTCGGCCCGTTTCACTCGAAGTCGCCTCGGGTAGCTCACCACGAACAAATCCGGACTTTCGGGAGGTGCCCGTGAGCGATCCCGGTGACGACACTCTCCGCGAGAGTGAAGCGCCCGGTGCGGACGGCTCTCGTGTCGACTCGTTTCGTGCGTCCGGCTCCATGGGCGCGTCAGCTTCCGGCGAGGTCCGGGAAAGCCAGCGTGCCGGGGACGAGCCGGAGGTTCGGCCGCCGGTCCACGCTGCTGGGGAGGCCGGCGGAGGCGACCCCGAACTGGGGTCGCTCGGCTCGGCCGGGGATGGCTGGCCCCCGGTGCCCGGACAGGGCGAACGGGTCGACCACGGAGGAGGCACGGTTGCCGACGCGATCCGGTCGGCCATGGCCCGAAGATCCTGATCTCAAACGTATTTGTGACAGGTTCCACCGTCGCGGCAAACGGCCTAGCGCTCACACTGCGCGACCGTCATGCCGCCTTTAGCGTGAAAAACCACCCTGCAACCAACCGCGCGCATCCGACTGCGACGAAGGGAAGGCCGAAAGATGCTGACCGTTACCGAAGCCGCCGCCGAGGCGATCACCGCGTTGACCGCTGAACAAGGCAGTGACTCCGAGAAGAGCGGCCTGCGCTTCGCGCTGCAGAGCATGGAAGGCGACGGCGCCCAGTTGGCGCTGTCGGTAGCCCCGGCCCCGGAGGACGGCGACCGCATCGTCGGCGCCGACGGCGGAGCCAAGGTCTTCCTCGAGCCGCAGGCAGCGGCATTGCTCGACGACAAGGTCCTCGACGTTCAGCAGGACGACACTGGCGACGTCGCCTTCGCCGTCCTGCCGCAGCAGCAGTCCGCCTGACGGGCTGCGCGAGCAAGCTCCCGGCCACGGGGGTCGGCGCGGCGGTGTCCGTCCGCTGATCCCGTGTGCCGCTCGCCGGCGCCTCCGGAGGTCTCAGGACGTCCGGGGCCGGTGAGTTGATTCATGGCCGATCCCTGGGCGGTGCTGCCGCCCAAGAGGCGGGTTGTCCAGACGGCGGGGTGGCTGCGTTGTTGTGTGGAACGCTCCCGCGGCTTGATCGCGGGGGCGTTCTGCTACGTAGTGCGCAGCCAGTCCCGCACTAGCACTCCGGCCCGTTCGCGCAGCAGTTCCGCGGCGTGCGAGCGGGCGTAGTCCAGCGACGGCGCGTGGTCGATCAGCGCGCTGCTGCCCACGACTCCCAAGCCGGCCAGCGCGTCCGCGTCCAGCTGGATCCGTCCGGCGAGCACCAGAAGCGGGACGCCCGTCTGCCCCGCGCGAGCCGCGATGCCTGCCGGGGCCTTGCCGGACAGCGACTGTTCGTCCAGCGAGCCCTCCCCGGTGATCACCAGGTCAGCACCGGTCAGCGCGGTGTCGACGCCGGTCAACGCGGCGATCAGATCGAAGCCGGACTCGACCGTCGCACCGAACCCCGCGATCGCTCCCGCCGCGACACCTCCGCCGGCCCCGGCTCCGGGCAGGTCGGAGACGTCCGGTGCGCCAGCCTGCACAAGCGCCCTAGACCAGTGGGACAGGCTTTCGTCCAGCGTGCGGACGTCGTCCGGCGCCGCACCTTTTTGCGGACCGAACACGGCCGCCGCCCCGTTCGCGCCGAGCAGCGGATTCGTCACGTCCGTCGCGACTGCGACCGGCACTGCGCCCAGCCGCTCCCGCACCGGGCCCAAGTCGACGCGCGCGACTTGCGCCAGCGACCCGCCGCCGAGACCAACCGGCGCACCGGACGCGTCGAGGACCTCGGCACCCAGCGCAGCCAGCATCCCGGCACCGCCGTCGGTGCTCGCGGTGCCGCCGACGGTCAGCACGAGCCGCCGCGCTCCGCGGGCGAGGGCGTCGTTCAGCAGCTCGCCGACGCCCCACGTGTGCGCGGCCAGTGCGACTTCCCGGCTCGGCGTCACGAACTCGATCCCGCACGCCCGCGCCGATTCGACGTAGGCCGTGCCGTCGAGCAGCACGTACCGGGCGTCGACCGGTTCGGCCAGCGGACCGCGCACCGACAACCGCACCATGGAGCCGCCCGCGTTCTCGAGGACCTCCAGCGTCCCTTCGCCGCCGTCGGCGACTGGGCACGCGGAGATCTCGGCATCCGGCAACGCATCGCGTACGCCGTGCGCGATCGCTTCCGTCACCTCGACCGCGGTCAGGCTTCCTTTGAACTTGTCCGGTGCGATCACGACCCGGGTCATCGGCCCACCTCCGTCAGCGGATCGGCACCGGCGAGCACCGAGACGACGTTGCGTGCGGCCAGCACCGCCATCGCCGTACGTGTCTCCACCGTCGCCGAGCCGAGGTGCGGCGTGAGCACCACGTCGTCGCGCTCCAGCAACCGAGGCTCGACGTCCGGTTCCTTTTCGAACACGTCCAACGCCGCGCCCGCGATCTCTCCGGCCGCGAGCGCGTCGGCCAGCGCCGACTCGTCAACGACCGGACCGCGAGTGGTGTTCACCAGGTACGCACTCGGTTTCATAGCCCGCAAGGCATCCGCGTCGACAAGGTGTCGGGTCTCGGGAGTCAGCGGACAGTGCAGCGACACGAAGTCGGAACGCCGCAGCAGTTCGTCGAACGACACGAACTCGCCGTCGAAGTCCGGTTTCGCCGACCGTCCGGAGTAGACGACCCGCATCCCGAACGCCGCCGCCCGCTTCGCCACCGCGCGGCCGATCTGCCCGAGCCCGACGATGCCGAGCGTCTTGCCCTGCAGTCCGGACCCGAGCAGGAAGCCGAGGTGGAACGACCACGGCTGCCGCGCGCGCAGCAAACGTTCGCCTTCGCCGAGCCGCCGCGAGACGGCCAGCAGCAATCCGAACGCGAGATCCGCGGTGGCGTCGGTGAGCACGCCCGGCGTGTTGGTGACCACGACCCCGCGCTCGGCCAGTGCACTGACCTCCACGTTGTCGTAGCCCACCGCGACGTTCGCGACGACCTTCAGTCCGGGACCCGCCGCGTCAGCGACTGAGCCGTCGATCCGGTCGTGCAGCATCGACACCACTGCGGCCGATCCGGCGACGAACTTCCGCAGTTCCTCGGGCGTGAGCGGCCGGTCCTCCGGCGAGATTTCGACTTCGCCTGCTTCGCCGAGCACCTGCACGGCCTCGTCCGGGATCCAGCGGGTGACAGCGATCTTCGGCATGCCGAGCAGCCTAATGCCGACCGTGCCGCCCGAGCGAGGTTCGCGGCGCGCTCACCGCCGGACACCCGCCTGAGCTGCGACGGAGCGTCCAACCGCGACAGAACGCCACTGACGCCGGCAGGGCCCGAATTCCGCATTGCGGTACCACGCAACGAAATCCCGGTCTGCCGACGGCCGCGCCGCCCTGTGCCGCCGCGAAACCCGTTCGCCGGCTCCTAGCGCACCGTGTTGTCTTATCGCATCACCTCTCTTCCCTCGCAGTTCGCAAAACCTCGCGTCGTCTTGTGCCGTCTCTCCGGACGTCCGCTTCACCCTTTGGCACTCCCGCGGGCGGCCGGATCGTGCTATGTTCTCATGTAGAACTTCTGTGCGCTATGCGAACACGCTAGCACGGAACGGCAGAAGCAGGAAGATCCAGACGGAAGGGCTCGTGATGGCAAGGGTGCTGTCGCTCGGCGAGGCGATCGCCGAGCTGGTGCACGACGGAGACACCGTCGCTCTCGAGGGCTTCACGCACCTCATTCCCGTGGCGGCCGGGCACGAGATCATCCGTCAGGGCAGGCGGAACCTCACGCTCGTGCGGATGACGCCGGACATCGTCTACGACCAGCTCATCGGCGCGGGCTGTGCGAGCAAGCTGATCTTCTCGTGGGGCGGAAACCCCGGGGTCGGCTCGCTGCACCGGTTCCGCGACGCCGTGCAGCACTCGTGGCCGGTGCCGCTGGAGATCGAGGAGCACAGCCACGCGGGCATGGCGAACCGTTATGTCGCAGGCGCTTCCGGGCTTCCGTTCGCGGTGCTGCGCGGGTACACCGGCACCGATCTGTCCGCGCAAACGGACACGATCAAGCCGATCACCTGCCCGTTCACCGGCGAGCAGCTCACCGCGGTGCCCGCGCTGAACCCGGACGTCACGATCGTGCACGCGCAGCGCGCCGACCGGGCGGGCAACGTCCAGCTGTGGGGCATCGCAGGTGTGCAGAAGGAAGCGGTGCTCGCGGCGAAGCGGTCGCTGGTCACCGTGGAAGAGGTCGTCGACGAGCTGGAGCCCCGGCCGGGCGCGCTGGTCCTTCCGTCCTGGGCGGTCACCGCGGTGGCCGAGGTGCCGCGCGGCGCGGCGCCGTCGTACGCCGCTGGGTACTACGAGCGGGACAACGCGGCGTACCAGGCGTGGGACGAGATCGGGCGGGACCGAGAGGAATTCGCCCAGTGGCTGAACGATCTGACCGGGGTGAAGGCATGAGCGAGTACACCGCCGACGAGATGATGAGCATCGCCGCGGCCCGCGCGCTCGGCGAGGGCATGTCGTGCTTCGTCGGGATCGGATTGCCCAGCACGGCGGCGAACCTGGCCCGGCGCACGCACGCCCCGAACCTCACGCTGATCTACGAATCGGGTTGTCTCGGCGCGAAACCCAGCAGGCTGCCGCTGTCGATCGGCGACGGCGAGCTGGCCGACACCGCCGACGCGGTGGTCAGCGTGCCCGAGGTGTTCAACTACTGGCTGCAGCCCGGCCGGATCGACGTCGGGTTCCTCGGCGCCGCGCAGCTCGACAAGTTCGGCAACATCAACACCACGGTCATCGGTTCCGACTACCACGATCCGAAGGTGCGCCTTCCCGGTGCGGGCGGGGCGCCGGAGATCGCCGCGTCCTGCAAGGAAGTGTTCGTCGTGCTGCGTCAAAGCAAGCGGACGTTCGTGGACAAGGTCGACTTCGTGACGTCGTTCGGCCATGGCTCCGGGCGCGGCGACCGCGAACGGCTCGGCCTGCGCGGAGCGGGGCCGACGCTCGTGGTCACCGACCTCGGCCTCATGCGGCCCGACCCGGACACCGCGGAGCTCACGCTCACCGAACTGCACCCCGGGGTCGAGCTAGACCAGGTCGTGGAAGCGACGGGGTGGACACTGAAGACGGCCGCGGACCTCAAGACCACCCCCGCGCCCACCGAACGCGAACTGACCCTGCTCCGCGAACTGAAGAAGGCCGGCGAATGAGCGACGCTTACGTACTCGACGCGATCCGCACTCCCTTCGGGCGCTACGGCGGCGCTCTCTCCGGAGTGCGTCCTGACGACCTGGCCGCGGGTGTCCTGCGCGCGCTGGCCGAGCGCAACGGGCTCGATCCGTCCACTGTGGACGAGGTCGTGCTCGGCGACGCCAACGGGGCGGGCGAGGACAACCGCAACGTGGCGCGGATGGCCGCGCTTCTCGCCGGCTGGCCGACGTCGGTGCCAGGTGCGACGGTGAACCGGCTGTGCGGGTCCGGAGTCGAGGCGACCATGCAGGCGAGCCGGGCGATCCAGGTCGGCGACGCTTCGCTGGTGGTCGCGGGCGGCGTCGAATCGATGAGCCGCTCGCCGCTGGTGATGCCGAAGCCGGACAAGGCTTTCCCGGCCGGCAACCAGACGTTGTACAACACGGCACTCGGCTGGCGGATGGTCAACCCGGCGATGCCGTCGCAGTGGACCGTTTCCCTCGGCGAGTCCACGGAACTGCTCGCCGAGCGCTATGGCATCGGCCGCGACGAGCAGGACGCGTTCGCCGCGCGCAGCCACGTGAACGCCGCACGGGCGTGGGACGAGGGCTTCTACGACGACCACGTGGTCCCGGTCGAAGGTGTAGAGCTGACCCGGGACGAGGGTATCCGGCCGGATTCCTCGCCCGAGAAGCTCGCGAAGCTGAAAACCGTGTTCCGCAAAGAAAACGGCACCGTCACGGCGGGCAACGCGTCACCGCTGAACGATGGTGCGTCGGCGTTGCTGCTCGGCGACGCGGCCGCGGCCGAGCGGCTCGGCAAGACGCCGCTGGCCCGCATCGCCGGGCGCGGCGCCGCGGGGGTCGACCCGGACGTGTTCGGCATCGGCCCGGTGCGCGCGGCGGAGATCGCGCTCGAACGGGCGGGCATCGGCTGGGACGACCTCGCCGCGGTAGAACTCAACGAGGCGTTCGCGGCGCAATCGCTGGCCTGCCTGAAAGAATGGTCGAAGCTGGACCCGGAGATCGTCAACGTCAACGGCGGGGCCATCGCGATCGGGCACCCGCTCGGCGCGTCCGGCGGCCGGATCATCGGCACGCTGGCGCATCAGCTCCGCCGCACCGGCGGCCGCTGGGGCCTCGCGGCGATCTGCATCGGCGTCGGCCAGGGTCTCGCTGTCGTGCTCGAGAATCGCTGAGAAAGGGGAGGCATCGTGGCCACACCGACCGAGCGTCGCCTGCCGCAGTACCGGCCCGATCCGGAGGGCACCCACCCGCCGCTCGACTACGCGCCGTACCGCTCCACCGCGCTGCGGCATCCGAAGCAGCCGCTGGTCCTGCTGCCGCAGATGCTCACCGAGGTGACCGGTCCGCTGCTCGGCCCGGGACGGCTCGGCGAACTCGACAACGACCTCACCCGCCAGCACGAGGGCGAGCCGCAGGGCCAGCGGATCATCGTCACCGGCAGGCTTCTCGACGGCGACGGGCGGCCGATCCGCAACTCGCTCGTGGAGATCTGGCAGGCCAACGCGGGCGGCCGCTACCGGCACACCGGCGACCGCTGGCCGTCCCCGCTCGACCCGAACTTCGACGGGCTCGGCCGCACGCTGACCGACGACGACGGGCGCTACGAGTTCACCACCATCAAGCCCGGCGCGTACCCGTGGAAGAACCACGACAACGCCTGGCGTCCCGCGCACATCCACTTCTCGGTGTTCGGCTCGGCGTTCACCCAGCGGCTCGTCACGCAGATGTACTTCCCGGACGATCCGCTGTTCTCGCAGGACCCGATCTTCAACTCCATTCCGGACGAGAAGGCGCGGCAGCGGATGATCTCCCGGTTCGACCTCGACCGCACCGAGGAGGAATGGGCGCTGGCGTTCCAGTTCGACATCGTGGTGCGCGGGCGGGAACAGTCGGTGTTCGAGGACGAGGAGGAGGACGAGTGAGGCTGGAAGGCACGCCTTCGCAGACCGTCGGGCCGTACCTGTCCATCGGGCTGCCGTGGGACGACGGGCCGTTCGTGGTCCCGGAAGGCACCGAAGGCGCGGTGTGGATCCGCGGCGGGGTGTACGACGGCGCGGGCAACCCGGTTCCCGACGCGATGATCGAGACGTGGCAGGCCGATCCGGACGGCGGGTTCGACCACCCCGACGACCCGCGCGGCAAGCCCGCCGGTGCGTTTCGCGGATTCGGTCGGTGCCCCACCGACGAGCAGGGCCAGTACCGGATCCTGACGCTGCTGCCCGGGGTCGTGCCGGACGAGTCCGGGGCTCCGCAGGCGCGGCACATCGACGTGTCGGTGTTTGCTCGCGGGCTGCTGAACCGGGTCGTCACGCGGGTGTACTTCGACGACCAGGACAACGCCGGCGACGCCGTGCTGGCGAGCGTTCCCGAGGAACGGCGGGACACGTTGCTGGCTAAGAAGGACGGTTCCGGCTACCGGTTCGACGTGCATTTGCAAGGCGAAGGCGAGACGGTGTTCTTCGCGGTCTGACCGGCCGTGTCCATTGTGGAGGTTCAAGCGTGAGCAGTGTCCGGGTGCACCGGGTCGTCGAAGGCCCGGCGGCGGGTCCGGTGGTGGTGTTCTCCAACTCGATCGGCAGCGACCACCGGATGTGGGAGCCGCAGATCGCGCCGTTGACCGAACGCGGATTCCGCGTGGTCCGGTACGACACGCGGGGCCACGGGTCGTCGCCAGTGCCGCCGGGGCCGTACGACCTGGCCGATCTGGGCGGCGACGTGCTGGGGTTGCTTGACGACCTCGGTGTCGAGCGCGCGCATTTCGTCGGCCTATCGCTCGGCGGGATGACCGGGATGTGGCTCGGTATCAACGCCGCCGAGCGGTTGTCGAGCCTCACGTTGTGCTGCACGTCAGCGCTGCTCGGGCCGCCCGAAATGTGGGCCGATCGCGCTCGGCTCGTGCGGGCCGAGGGCACCGGGGCAGTCGCGGAAGCCAGTGTCGGGCGCTGGGTCACGCCGGGCTACGCGCAGGCGCATCCGGACCAGGTCGCGTACCTGCGGGAGATGGTCGCGGCTCAGCCCGACGAGGGATACGCCGGATGCTGCGAGGTGATCGAGCAGATGGACCTCACCGGCGACCTGCCGAAGGTCTCCGTCCCGACGCTGGTGATCGCCGGTGCGGACGATCCGTCGACGCCCGCCGAGCCGCACGGTCGGGTCATCGCGGACGGGATCCCCGCCGCCCGGCTCGAGGTCGTCGCCTCCGCCGCGCACCTGGGCAGCTACGAGCAGCCGGAGGAATTCACCCGGCTGATCCTCGAACGGATCACGGAGGAGCAGTGACCGGAGACCGCTACGAGGCGGGCATGCGGGTGCGCCGCGAGGTGCTCGGCGACGACCATGTCGACCGGGCGGTCGCGCGGACGACCGAGTTCAGCAAGCCGTTCCAGGAGTACATCACCGAGGCGGCGTGGGGTTCGGTGTGGACGCGGGACGGCCTCGACCGGCGGACCCGCAGTTGCATCACGCTGGCCGCGCTCACCGCGCTGCACTGCCACGACGAACTGGCGATGCACGTCCGCGCGGCGGTGCGCAACGGGCTCACCGCGGACGAGATCCGCGAAGTTCTGCTGCACACCGGCGTGTACGCGGGGGTTCCAGCGGCGAACACGGCGATCGGGATCGCCCAGCGCGTCCTCGCGGAGCTGGGAGAACCCACCGCTCAGCCGCCGGCCGGATAGGGTTCGCCGCATGGAATCCGACGACCAGGCCGAACGCGGTGCGCACCACGTGCAGTCGCTGGAACGCGGACTGGCGGTGATCAAGGCGTTCAGCGCCGAGGCGCCGCATCCGACGCTCAGCGACGTCGCGCGCGTCACCGGATTGACCCGCGCGGCCGCGCGCCGGTTCCTGCTGACGCTCGTGGACCTCGGCTACGTCCGCACCGACGGCAAGTACTTCTCGCTCACCGCGCGCGTGCTGGAGCTCGGCTACGCGTATCTGTCCAGCCTCAGCCTGGCCGAGATCTCGCAACCGCACCTGGAGCGGCTCTCGGCGGAGGTCCACGAGTCGAGTTCGGTGTCGGTGCTGGAGATCGCCGACATCGTGTACGTCGCGCGCGTCGCGGTGTCGCGGATCATGACGGTGAGCATCAACGTCGGCACGCGGTTCCCCGCGCACGCCACGTCGATGGGGCACGTGCTGCTCGCCGACATGGACCGGACCGAACTCAACACCTACTTCGTCGTCGCCGACCTCGACCGGTTGACCCCGCACACGCTCACCCACCGCACCGCGCTCGAAGCCGAGCTGGCCAAGGTCCGGGAGCAGGGCTGGGCGATGGTCGACCAGGAGCTCGAAGAAGGCCTGCGCTCGGTCGCCGCGCCGATCCGCAACCGGGCGGGCCGCGCGGTCGCCGCGGTGAACATCTCGACGCACGCGAGCCGGACGCCGGTGGAGACCGTCCGGACCGAGTTCGTTCCGCCGTTGCTCGAGACCGCGGCTGCCATTTCGGCGGAGCTCGCCGCGGTCGCGCCCGGGCGAGCGATCAAAGGCTGAGGAGCGCCGATGCCGGAACCGGTTGCCGGATTGCTGCTCGCCGCCGGGGCGGGGCGGCGATTCGGCGGGCCCAAAGCGCTGGTCGAGTACGACGGGGAGCCGCTGGTCCAGCGGGCGGTCCGGAACCTGGCCGAGGCCGGATGCACCTCGGTGCGGGTGGTCGTCGGTGCGTCGGCTGAGCAGGTCCGGGAGCTGCTGCCACCGGAGGTCACTGCGGTGTCCGCGGCGCGGTGGCAGGACGGGATGGGCGAGTCGCTGAAAGCCGGGCTCGAGTCGTTGGCGGGGGAGCCGTCGGCGGCCGTGCTCGTGCACCTGGTGGATCTGCCGTGGGTACCGGCGGCGGCGCTCGCGCGGATCGTCGGGGAGGCTTCCGAGGACGCCGTCGTCCGGGCCGCGTACCAGGGGGTTCCGGGACATCCGGTGCTGTTCGGGCGGCGTTGGTGGGGAGAGATCGCGGAGTCGGCGCACGGTGACCACGGGGCGCGGGACTGGTTGCGCGGGCGCGGCGACGTGCGGCTTGTCGAGTGCGGTGACCTCGGGAGCGGCAGCGATGTCGATCGGCCTGGGGACCTGGCCGGGCCTGGCGCGGAGCGGCGATGAACAGTGCCGGTGCGATCGGGTGCCGGGCTGCGTTGGGTCGCTGACGGAGCTTGTCTGGTCAGGACCGCGTGCGTCATGAGCCGCTGAGCGACGCGGTGAACGGCGAACTGGGCGGTCTCGGATCTACGATCGGGGGCGTGACAGAGTCCCTCGCCTCGCCCGACGCGCTCGCGGCCGCCCTCGACACCACCGGTTACCTCGCCGACGAGGGGCTGGCCACCGCGGGATTTCTCGCGACGCAGATGCAGCGGCCGCTCTTCTGCGAAGGCGAGCCCGGCACCGGGAAGACCTCGCTGGCGCTTGCCTTGTCCGAGGCGTTGAAGTGGCCGTTGGTGCGGCTTCAGTGCCACGAGGGCATCGACGCCGCGCAGGCGCTTTACGAATGGGACTTCCCTCGTCAGCTGCTGCACCTGCGTGCGCTCGAAGCGGCAGACGGCGGACGGCTCGACGCGGAAACTGCCGAGCGTTCGCTGTACACGGAGCGTTTCCTGCTTGCGCGGCCGTTGCTGCAGGCGCTCACCACGACACCGTGTGTGCTGCTGGTGGACGAGATCGATCGCGCGGACGATGAGTTCGAGGCGTTCCTCCTGCAGTTGCTTGACGAGTACACCGTCACGATCCCGGAGTACGGCGAGGTTCGGGCGGAGCAGCCGCCGCTGGTCGTGCTGACGTCGAACCGGACTCGCGAGGTGCACGACGCGCTCAAGCGCCGGTGCCTCTACCACTGGCTCGAACACCCGGACCTGGCTCGGGAGATCAGCATCCTGCGCCGCCGGCTGCCGGGGATCGGCGAGACGCTCGCCCGGCAGATCGCCGACGCGGTGCACCGGCTGCGGGCGATGGACCTCCTCAAACCGCCCGGGGTCGCCGAATCTCTCGACTGGGCAAGGGCTTTGCTCGCGCTCCAGCGCGACGAACTGGACGCCGCGACGGCCGCGCGGACTCTCGGTGCGGTGCTCAAGTACAGCGAGGATCTCGACCGGGTGCGGGCGAAGCTGGACACGCTGTTCTCTTGAGTTTTTGTCTACTGTGGACGGTCAAGTAATTCCGTTGCGGCGGGGTGCGGGATCGGGCATGCTTGGAGCATCACTGGATGACTTCGCCGACTTCATTGATGAGTGCCTGATCTTGTGACTGCGACTGTGCCGGAAGGAGGGCTCGTGACCGACTTCGTCCGGACTGCCCTCCCGGCTGTCCGCTGAGTTCCCGTTCTTTCCTGAAGGTTCCGCGCGCCCGCCTTGCGCTACCGAGGCTGGCCGCTGCGCGCAACCACGGCTCGCGCACGCTGTCCCGGAGGCGGGACGGCGTGCGCGGCCGCCCTTCGTTGCCGCCGTGCGCGGCGCGGAGGTGGCTAGCGGGCGGAAACGTCGACAAGCCTTGGCTCCGTATGGGCTTGGCCGACTGGCGCGGGATGTCTGCGGGCTTGGGGCGGGCGAAATTGGGCTGGCGACGGTTCAGCTGGATGGAGCGGTGTGCGGGTCGCGCGGAGCGGCGAGTTGGCGCAAGCCGGAACATCTGCGGGGCCGACGCGGTTCAACCTGGAATGGCGCTGCGGAGGAACACTGGCGAGCTGGAGCAGCTCAAGCCGGGACCTTGGCGTGCCCAAGAACCCGCCCCAGAACCTTCGAGTGGCCGAGCGCTTGCCCCAGAACGTTCGCGCGGGCGAGAACTCGGCCAAGAACTTGCCCAAGAGCCTCTGAGTGAATCGGAACTCGGCCAAGAGCCGCCGCGCGGCCGGGAGCCCGGCCAAGAACTCGATCAAGAACCGTTGCGCGCCAAGACCGCGGCTGACAACTCGCAGCCCGCAGCCGGACGACCGCGGCTCCGGGCGGCTGAACCGGTCGCCGCCGGAGTGAGTGGAGGGCGTCCGAACCAGGCAGGATCGGCTGTCGCGGCGCGGTTTTCGGGGGTGGGGTCACAATGGGGGACATGAGCACCGAAGTCGCTGACCCGCTTGCTGGCTATGCGGGGTTCGCGGCGGCATTGCGGGAGGCGGGCGTCGCCTGTGACGCGCGGCGGGTGCAGGCTTACCTGGCCGCGGTCGCGGAGGTCGATGTCGCCCGGCCGACACAGTTGTACTGGGTTGGGCGGTTGACGCTCTGCTCCGACCCCGACGATCTGCCTCGGTACGAGGAAGCGTTCGCGCGGTGGTTCGAAGGCGATGACAGTCCGAAGGCGACGTCGGGGACTCCGGTGCGGAAGCAAGCCCGGATCGCTCCGCTGGTCGCGGCGGCCGGGGACGGGGGCAGCGCCGAGGAATCGCACGACACGCTGCGGGTCGCGGCTAGCGATCACGAGGTTCTCCGGCATCGGGATCTCGCCGAGTTGACCAAAGCTGAGCGGGCGCACTTGCGGGAATTGCTCGCGACGTTGCGTCCGGTACTGCCTCGGCGGCGGGCGGCGCGGCGGGCGCCTGCGCATCGTGGTGCGCTTGACCCCGCGCGGACTCTGCGGGCGATGCTTGCGTCCGGTGGTGAGCCAGTGCGGCTGGCGCATCATCGAAGGGGGACGCGGGCGCGGAAGGTCGTCTTGCTGATCGACGTTTCCGGCTCGATGAGCCCGTATGCCGACGCGTTGCTGCGGTTCGCGCACGTCGTCGCGCGGGCTGCTCCGATGTCGGTCGAGGTGTTTACGCTGGGTACTCGGATGACGCGAGTGTCCCGGCAGCTTCGGCAGCGCGATCCGGAGCAGGCGATGCTCGCGGCCGGTACCGCGGTGCCCGATTTCGCTGGTGGGACACGGCTTGGCGAGACGCTGCGGGTGTTTCTCGACCGGTGGGGACAGCGCGGGTTCGCGCGACGCGCGGTAGTCACCGTGTTCTCCGACGGGTGGGAGCGCGGCGACGTCAGCCTGCTGGCCGAGCAGCTCGGCAGGCTGCGCCGGCTCGCGCACGCCGTATTCTGGGTGAATCCGCACGCAGGGCACGAGGGTTATGCTCCGGTCCAATCCGGCATCGTGGCCGCCCTGCCGCACATCGACCGCTTGCTGGCCGGGCACAGCCTGGCGACGTTGGAACGACTCCTCGGGGAGATTGCCGATGCGTGACGTACTGGACGACGTGTACCGCCGCTGGCAGGCGGGCGAAACGGTCGGGCTCGGCACGGTGGTGGCGACGTTTTCGTCGGCCCCGCGGGCACCGGGTGCGTCGATGATGGTCGCGCCGGACGGCACGGTCGTCGGGAGCGTGTCCGGCGGCTGCGTCGAAGGCGCGGTGTACGAGCTGGCCAACGAGGTCGTCGCCGAGCGGAAGCCGGTGTTGCAGCGCTACGGCGTCAGCGACGACGACGCCTTCGCGGTCGGGCTGACCTGCGGCGGGATCATCGACATCTACGTCGAGCCGGTGGACCGCGAATCGATGCCGGAGCTGGAGCGCGTCGTCGAATCGGTGCGCAGTGGCGAGCCGGTCGCGGTCGTCACGATCGTGGAGCACGAGACGCCGGGGCTGGTCGGCGAGCACATGATTGTGTGGCCGGATCGGGTCGAGGGGTCCCTTGGCTCGTCCCGGATGGACGATGCCGTCGCGGACGACGCGCGCGGGCTTCTTGCCGCCGGACGCACCGGGACTCTCCATTACGGACCCGACGGGCAGCGGCGCGGCGAGGGCATGGCTGTTTTCGTGAATTCCTTCGAGCCGCCGCCGCGACTGCTGGTGTTCGGGGCTATCGATTTCGCCGCCGCAATGGCACGGATGGGTGCTTATCTCGGGTATCAGGTGACGGTCTGCGACGCGCGTCCGGTGTTCGCGACCAGCAGCCGGTTCCCGGAGGCGCACGACGTGGTCGTCGACTGGCCGCACCGTTACCTGAAGGCCGAGGCCGACGCGGGCCGGATCGACGCGCGGACGGCGATCGCGGTCCTGACGCACGATCCGAAGTTCGACGTGCCGCTGCTGGAGGTCGCGCTGCGGCTCGACGTCGGGTACGTCGGCGCGATGGGTTCGCGCAAGACGCACGACGACCGGTTCGCGCGGCTTCGCGAGGCGGGGATCACCGAGGGCGAGCTGGAACGCCTGTCGTCGCCGATCGGCCTCGACCTCGGCGCGCGCACGCCGGAGGAGACGGCGGTGTCGATCGCGGCGGAGATCATCGCGCTGCGCTGGAGCGGCACCGGGCGGCGGCTGGCGGCGTTGAGCGGGCGGATTCACAGCTGACCTGGCTGGTGGCCTGGGAAGCTGGGGAAGTGTTGCGGCGGGGCTTGGCGGCTGGTGGCGTTGAGCAGGCGGATTCCTAGCCGACCTGGCTGGTGGCCTGGGAGGTTGGGGAACTGTCGCGGCGGGCTTGGCGGCTGGCGGTGTTGGGCGGGCGGATTCCTAGCTGACTTGGCTGGTGAGCTGGGAGGCCGGGCAAGCGTTTGCGGTGGCTGGTGCGGGCGGGCATGCGGGGCTTCCGGCGGTGCTGCCTGGCCGGACTTTGGTGCCTGACGGCGCTGTGCACGCAGTTGACGCGGCAGGTGATTCCGGGGTCGGGATGTAGCAGCGGGGCCGCAACAGGCCGGATGCGCAGCCGACGCGGCAGTTGCTGCGAGGACCCGGCAGCAGGTGTACCGCAGTTGGGCGACCCGCAGGGCGAACCATCCGGACCGAGGCTTGGCACTGTGCGAGGCGACCCGGAGTGGCGCATCCCCGGCGGCTGCGGGCAGCAGCCGCTAGTCATGCAGCAGCAAAGGCGAGAAGCATGCCTGGGCACCCAGACAACGCGCCAGATGCTGTGAGAACCCGGCCGCAGGTGCATCGAGGACGCAGCTAGCCGAAAACGCGGCACCACGCCGAACCGCCCAGGCCGAGACCCCCACAGCCCTGCCACGACGCACCCGCCAGGCAGTGCGATCCGCGAGGAAAACCCCGTCCAGCAACGAAACCCGGTGAACCCCCGACTCGAAACCGCGGCCCCTCGGGAAGATCCGCCGCTCGAAAAATCACCCGTCCGGCTTCACGCATCTGCGCCTCCAAAAACGCGAAAAACCCGCATCTGCGGAACCGTCAGGGCGACGTGCGACATCAGGACTTGTCCGCGCGCGAAAGGCGTAGCACGCTCCCCTGTGAGGCCGATCACGATCGCGCCTTGGCCGTTCCCGAACCGGCCCGCCGCCTCCGCCGGGGCTGGCGGGCATTTGCACTTGGAGGCCTTTGATGCGCATCACCGTCACTGTCGACGGCACGAAATACACCGATGACGTCGAGCCGCGCACCCTGCTCGTCCACTACTTACGGGAACGCGTCGGGAAGGTGGGCACCGTCGTCGGGTGCGACACCAGCAACTGCGGCGCGTGCACCGTCCATCTCGACGGGCACAGCGTGAAATCCTGTTCCGTCCTCGCCGTGCAGGCTGACGGATGCGAGGTCACCACCGTCGAGGGGCTGGCTCGCGACGGTCAACTGCACCCGGTCCAGCAGGCTTTCCACGACAACCACGCCCTGCAGTGCGGGTTCTGCACGCCGGGCATGATCATGCAGTCGATCGACCTGCTGGCGGACAATCCGGACCCGGACGAGCAGGCCGTTCGCGAGGGGCTCGAGGGCAATCTTTGCCGCTGCACCGGCTACCAGAACATCGTGAAGGCGGTGCGCGACGCCGCGAAGCACATGAGTCCCGGCGCGGGGCCCGACGCCGAGAAGATCGATCAACCCAACCACGTCGGCGTGGGTGGTGAATGATGACTGCCACGATCGAGCCTGAGGTAGGAAAGTCCCGGCGTCGCAAGGAAGACGAGCGGCTGATCACCGGGCGCACCCGGTGGACGGACAACATCGCGTTGCCGGGGATGCTGCATCTCGCGGTGCTGCGGAGTCCGCTGGCGCACGCCAAGATCGTTTCGATCGACACGTCCGCGGCCAAGGAATCCGCTGGTGTCGTCGCCGTTTACACCGCCGCCGACCTCGATCCCGAGGGTGCCATCGGCATGCCGTGCGCGTGGCCGATCACGCCGGACATGGCTGCGCCGCGGCGTCCGGTGCTGGCCTCGGACCGGGTGAATTTCGCCGGCGAGGGCGTGGCGGTGGTGGTCGCTCGATCGGCCGCGGAGGCGCATGACGCGCTCGAGGCGATCGAGGTCGAGTACGAAGACCTGCCGCCGGTCCTCGACCTGGAAGCGGCGCTCGCCGAAGACGCGCCGCTCGTGCACGAGGAACTGGGCAGCAACAAGAACGCCTTCTGGGTGTTCGACTCGGCCGAGGCCGGGACCGGCGGGAACGTCGAGGAAGCACTGTCTTCTTCGGAGGTCGTGCTGAAACGGCGGTTCCGCCAGCAGCGGCTGGTGCCCGCGTTCATGGAGCCGCGCGCGTGCGTGGTCGACCCGACCGGCGCGCAGCTGACCATGTGGTCGGCCACCCAGGTGCCGCACATCCTGCGCGTGATGTCCGCGCTGACGCTCGGCATCCCCGAGCACAAGCTGCGCGTGATCGCGCCGGACGTCGGCGGCGGGTTCGGCGGCAAGATCGGCGTGCTACCCGAGGAAATGATGACCGTGCTGGTCGCGAACAAGCTCGGCAAGCCGGTGAAGTGGAACGAATCCCGGTCCGAGACGATGCTCGCCGCGCACCACGGCCGCGACCAGATCCAGGACATCACGATCTCGGCGAAGGCCGACGGGACGGTCACCGGGCTCAAGGTCGAACTGCTCGCCAACCTCGGCGCGTACAACGGCCTGGTCGGGCCGGGCGTGCCGATCCTCGGCGCGTTCATGTTCAACGCGATCTACAAGATCCCGGCCTACCACTTCGCCTGCACCAACGTGTTCACCACGACCACGCTCACCGACGCCTACCGCGGCGCGGGCCGTCCGGAGGCGACGTTCGCGATCGAGCGGATCATGGACGAGCTGGCCGACGAGCTGGGCATGGACCCGGTGGAGCTGCGCGAAAAGAACTGGATCAAGCACGAGGAATTCCCGTTCACCACGGTCTGCGGGCTCACCTACGACTCCGGCAACTACGAGGCCGCGACCGAGAAGGCGAAGGAACTCTTCGGCTACGACGCGCTGCGCCGCGAGCAGAAGGAGCGCCGCGAGGCGAACGACCCGGTGCAACTCGGCATCGGGATCTCGACGTTCACCGAGATGTGCGGGCTCGCGCCGTCGCGGGTGCTGGGTTCGCTCGACTACGGCGCCGGCGGCTGGGAGTACGCGTCGCTGCGGATGTTGCCGACCGGCAAGGTCGAGGTCACCACGGGTGCGTCGGCGCACGGTCAGGGGCACGAGACGGCGTGGAGCCAGATCGTGGCCGACCAGCTCGGGGTGTCCTTCGAGGACGTCGAGGTGCTGCACGGCGACACGCAGTCCTCGCACAAGGGCCTCGACACCTACGGTTCGCGTTCGCTGGTCGTCGGCGGTATCGCGATCGTGAAGGCGGCGGAGAAGGTGGTCGCGAAGGCGAAGCCGATCGCCGCGCATCTGCTGGAGTGCTCCGAGGACGACCTCGAGTTCTCCGGCGGCAAGTTCACCGTGAAGGGCACGGATTCGTCGACGACGATCCAGGACATCGCGCTCGCCGTGTTCGCCGCGCACAACCTGCCGGACGGCGTCGAACCGTCGCTCGATTCCGACGCCACCTTCGACCCGGAGAACTTCTCCTTCCCGCACGGCACCCACTTGTGCGCGGCCGAAGTGGACACTGAAACGGGCCAGGTGAAACTGCGTTCGTACGTCTGCGTGGACGACGTCGGCAAGGTGGTCAACCCGCTGATCGTGGAAGGGCAGGTCCACGGTGGGCTCGCGCAGGGCATCGCGCAGGCGCTGTTCGAGGAGGCCGTGCACGACGAGAGCGGCACGCTCACCACCGGCACGTTCGCCGACTATCTGCTGCCCTCGGCGGCTGACCTGCCGTCGTTCACCACGGACCGCACGGAAACGCCGTCGACCACGAACCCGTTGGGAGCCAAGGGAGTCGGCGAAGCGGGCACGATCGCCTCGACGCCGGCGGTGGTCAACGCGGTGGTCGACGCGGTGCGCCAGTTCGGGGTGAACGACATCGAAATGCCGCTCACGCCGATGCGCGTGTGGAACGCGGTGCGCCACGGCACCGCCAATGCCGGCGGACCCGGCGGCGAGGCCGGCGGCGGCCTCGGTTCGATCGACGCCTCCGGAGGTGCCCAGTGATCCCGGCTCCGTTCGACTACGTCGCTCCGTCCACGGTGGACGAAGCCGTGCAGGCGCTCGCCGCGGCGGGCGAGGACGCCAAGGTGCTGGCGGGCGGGCAAAGCCTGCTGCCGGTGCTGCGGATGCGCCTGGCCGCGCCGACCACGCTGGTCGACCTCGGGAAAGTCGCCGAAATGCGCGGAGTGCGCGAGGACGGCGACGCGCTCGTGGTCGGGGCGATGACGACGCATTACGAGGTCCAGCGCGACCCGTTGATCGCCGAGCACGCCGCGCTGGTGAAGGAGGCGACCGACACGGTCGCGGATCCGCAGGTGCGGCACCGCGGCACGTTCGGCGGCGCGATCGCGCACGCGGACCCGGCGGGCGACCTGCTGGCCCCGGTGCTCGCGCTGGACGGCGAGCTGGTGCTGGCCGGGCCGAACGGGCGGCGCACGGTGTCCGCGGCGGAGTTCTTCCAGGACTACTTCACCACCGCGCTGGCCCCGGACGAACTGCTCGTCGAGGTGCGGCTGCCCAAGCACACCGGCTGGCGGGCGCACTACGAGAAATTCAACCGGGTCGCCCAGGCCTGGTCGATGTGCGCGGTGGCGGCCACCGTGCGCACCGAGGGCGGCGTGATCGAGGAAGCCCGGGTGGCGCTCACCAACATGGGCGCGACCCCCGTCCGGGCGACCGGCGTGGAGCAGGCGTTGCTCGGCGCGCAGGCCAACGCGGACACGATCCGGGCGGCCGCCGCGCACGCGGCCGAGGGCACCAACCCGGTCGCGGACGGCAATTCCGACGTCGAATACCGCCAGCACCTCGCGCGGGTGCTGACCGGGCGTGCCGTCGCGGCGGCGGTGGGCGCCTGAGCTGACCGGGACGTGAAGGACTCCTTGGGGGACTCTGATTCCCCCAAGGAGTCCTTCACGGACCGCTTCGCGGGAGACGGCCGTAAGGTGGACGGCAACGGCTCGAAGCAGTGTGCAGGAGAGGAGGTCGGCCCGTGCGGCTCGACCACGAATTCACCGTCCCCGCCCCGATCGGGGAGGTCTGGCAGGCCGTCATCGACCCGGAGCGCGTCGCCCCGTGCATGCCGGGCGCCTCGCTCACCAAGGTGGAGGGGGACACCTTCGCGGGCACGGTGAAGGTCAAGCTGGGGCCGATTTCGCTGCTGTACAAGGGAACCGGCGAGTTCCTGGAGAAGGACGAGGCGGCGCGCAAGGTCGTCATCAAGGCGTCCGGCAAGGACTCCCGCGGCGGCGGAACGGCGGCCGCGACGGTCACCCTCACGCTCACCGAGCGCGACGGCGGCACGCATGGCGCGGTGGCCACCGACCTGGCGATCACCGGACGTCCGGCGCAGTTCGGGCGCGGCCTGATCTCCGAGGTGGGCGGCAAGATCCTCGACACCTTCGCGGGGAACCTCGCGGCGTCGCTGGAGACCCCCGCCGAAGAGGCGCCTGCGGCGAAGCCGGAGGAGAAGGCCGAAGAGAAGCCTGCGGAAAAGCCCGCGGCCGAGCCGGTCGCTGACGAGAAACCGCATCTGCGGAGCGTTCCGGCGGGCGGTTCGACCGGCGAGACCGAGGCGATCGACCTGCTCGACTACGCGGGCCAGTCCGTCGCGAAGCGGCTGGCTCCGGTGGCCGCGGGCGCGGTCGTGCTGCTGATCGTGCTGGCCATCGTGCGGAAGCTGCGCCGCCGCTGACCCAGCCCGGAAGTTGCCCGCCCGCTCTACCCAGAGCGTGCCCGGTGGGCAGTTCGCGAAGGAGTTTTCGCTCGGTTCGGCTAGCTGCGGAGCGGACCCGCTACCCTGGGCAACTTCCGTAGGCCGAATTTCGCGTGGGGGCGCCCGTGACCCAGGCACCTGTCCCCATCGGGGTGCGCGGCGCGGTGACGTCCTGGAGAGGCTGGCCGCCGCGCTGGGCGATGTGGGCGGTCGCGCGGCGGCGATGGATCGGCTACGCGATGGCGTGCGAGGCCCTCGCCGTGGCTCTCACGGCGACGGGCCTCGCGACCGGGTTCGGCGGGCCGGTGCAGTTCAGTTCGTTCGGCGTCCTCGTCGGGTTGGGCATCGCGCAGGCCGAGATGTCGCGCCGGATCGAGCGGCTGCGACGGTGGATGAGCGGCCAGACGCACATCAACGTCACGTCCGTCTGGTACCTCGCCGGCGCGTTCCTGCTTCCGCCGGCGTGGGTCGCGTTGCTGGCGTTGGTGCTGTACCTGCATCTGTGGCTGCGAGTGTGGCGACATGTGCGTACGCGGCCCGCACATCGCTTCGCGGCCAGTACCGCGTGGGCGATGCTGTCGTGCTTCGCGGCATCTGCGGTGTTGACCATCGGCGGTCTGGATCAAGCACGGCTCGACACCGCGTACGGCGTCCTCGCGCTCGTACTGGCAGCAGCCGCCTTTGAACTGGTGAACGTCGTGCTCGTAGCGACGGGCATCTACCTGTACACGAACAGCCGCTCGCCCGCCGACCTCATCGGCACCTGGGAGGACAACGCCTTCGAGCTCGCGACGCTGTGTCTCGGCGGGCTCGCTGCGCTGGCGTTCGTCCATCAGCCGGTGCTGGTGGTGTTCGTGCTGCCGCCGTTGCTGTTGCTGCACCGCTATCTCCTGCTGAAGCAGCAGTTGCAGGTGGCGGTCGTGACCGACGAGAAGACCGGGCTGCTCAACACCGCGGGCTGGCACGAGCTGGCGACCCGGGAATTCACCCGGGCCCGGCGGCGCGGGACCGGCAGCGGGTTCGCCGTGCTGATGATCGATCTCGATCACTTCAAGCGCATCAACGACACGTACGGGCACCTCACCGGCGACGAGGTGCTGGCCGCGGTGGCCGTGGCGATCGAGGCTTCGGTGCGGCAAAGCGACACCGTCGGCCGGTTCGGCGGCGAGGAATTCGTGGTCCTGCTGCCCGCGACCGGCGGCACCGACGTGCTCGGGATCGCCGAACGGGTGCGGGTCGCGGTGGGGGAGCTGACCGTCGCGGTGGGAGGTCCGCTGCGGATCAGCGGACTCTCCGTGTCCGTCGGGGTCGCGTGTTATCCGCAGGCGGGCAACACGCTCGACGAGGTGCTCCGGTCGGCCGACGCCGCGCTGTACCGGGCAAAAGACGGCGGCCGGAACCGGGTCGCGGTCTGAGCCGGAAATACCGGGCGCGGGCAATTGTTGAACGTTGTATGAGCACTGCGGATCACGAGACCGACGTCGTGGTGATCGGGGCCGGGCAGGCCGGCTTGTCGGCGGCGTATCACCTGCGCCGGGCCGGGTTCGCGAACGAACGCGGGTTCGTTGTGCTCGACCACGGCAAACGCGCGGGCGGGGCGTGGCAGTACCGGTGGCCGTCGCTGGTGGTCGGGAAGGTGCACGGGGTCCACGACCTGCCGGGCATAGCGTTCGGGACCCCGGATCCGGCGCGCCCGGCGAGCGAGGCTGTGTCGGAGTGCTTCGGGCGCTTCGAGAAGACGTATGACCTGCCGGTGCATCGCCCGGTCGACGTGACCGCGGTGCGGCGCGCGGGGGAGCGGCTGGTGGTCGAATCGCCTGCGGAGACGTGGGCGGCGCGCGCGGTGATCAGCGCGACCGGGACGTGGGACCGGCCGTTCTGGCCGCGTTATCCCGGCACCTTCGCCGGACGGCAGCTGCACACGGCGGACTACCGCGGCGCGGAGGAATTTCGCGGCCGGCGCGTGGTGGTCGTGGGCGGCGGGACGTCGGCGGTGCAGTTGCTGATGGAGATCGGTCCGGTCGCCCGTTCGACGGTGTGGGTGACGCGGCGTCCGCCGGTGTGGCGCGAGGAGGAGTTCAGCGAGGACTGGGGACGGATGGCGGTGGCGAAGGTCGACCAGCGGGTGCGGGCCGGGCTGCCGCCGGAGAGCGTCGTGAGCGTGACGGACCTGCCGGTGACGCCGCAGGTGCTCGCGGGCCGGGCGGCGGGATATCTGGACCGGCGGCCGATGTTCTCGCGCTTGGTCGCCGACGGCGTCGTCTGGGAGGACGGCAGTTTCGAGCCCGCGGACATGATCCTGTGGGCGACCGGGTTCCGGGCTTCGATCGACCACCTGGCTCCGCTGCATCTGCGGACTCCCGGCGGAGGGATCCGGATGGACGGGACTCGCGTGGTCGCGGAACCGCGGTTGCATCTGGTCGGGTACGGGCCTTCGGCGAGCACGGTGGGGGCGAACCGGGCCGGACGCGCCGCGGTGCAGGAAGTGCGGCGGCTGCTCCAGCACTGAGGTCCGTGAAGGGCTCATTGAGGGAATCTAGGTACGTGAGGGGCTCCTTCACGGCGTGCGGGAGGGCCGTGAGGGCCACCCTGAGGGAATCAGAGTCAATGCCAGGAACTTAAGCCGCGTCGCCCCGCTGCCCGGCGCACAGGACGCGCCGGGCGAGGCGAACGTACGTGAGGGCCACCCTGAGGGAATCTGATTCCCTGAGGGTTCCCCTCACGTACGTTCACCGGGGTCACACGGGCCCGGGCAGCCACGCCTCAACCGCACCCGCAACCTCGCCTTAAGTTCCTGGCAGGGGGAATCAGAGTCAATGAGGGTGGCCCTCACGGCAGGCTCGGCGGCATGCGATGCGCAGGCGGCGCAGCGGGCGGGTTTCCTCCAGATTTGCGTCCCGCAAGGAGTCCTTCACGGCACTTCCCCGGACGGGCGCGGGTGTTCCGCTGATCGGGCGGTCTTGATCGTTTCACGTGCGTTCCGGGCTTGTCGGGGGAAACCGGGCCCGCTACTCTGCCGTTTTAGTTAGGAAACTTTCTTAACGCAACGAGACGCCGCAGAACCGTAACGCCGCCGCCCTGTTCCCGTCCGGCCCGAAGGAGTGCGACGTGTCCTCGTCCCGTGTCCGAAGTCTCGCCCGGTTCGCCTTGCCGGCGGCCGCGGTGGTGCTGCTGCCCGCCGCGGTCTCGCCCGCGCGCGATGCCAGCGCCGCTGCCGCCGATGTGCTGCTGTCCCAAGGAAAACCCGTCAGCACGTCCACGCTCGAGACGTCCACGTTGAGCGGCGAGAACGCCGTCGACGGGAATCTCAAGACCCGCTGGGCCAGTGCGGTCAGCGCCGACGCGCAGTGGCTGCGCGTCGATCTCGGCCAGGCCGCCACGATCCACCGGGTGAAGCTGAACTGGGAAGCGGCGTACGCCAAGAAGTACCGCATCGAGATCTCCGACGACGGCGAGAACTTCAAGTCGATCGCGACGATCACCAGCGGCGACGGCGGTACCGACGACCTCACCGGGTTGTCCGGGCACGGCCGGTTCCTGCGCTTCGTCGGCACTGAGCGCGCCACGAAGTACGGCTACTCCCTGTGGGAGCTTCAGGCGTACGGCACGCCGGACTCGTCCGGTGACACCCAGGCGCCCACCGCTCCGTCGAACCTCGCCGCGGGCGAGATCGGCTCGAACAGCGTCGGGCTGACCTGGGCCGCTGCGACGGACAACGTCGGCGTCAGCGGGTACGAAGTGCTGCGGGACGGCAAGTCCGTCGCCACCAGCGCGAGCACGTCCTACACCGACAACGGCCTCTCGCCGGACACCGACTACACCTACACCGTCCGCGCCAAGGACGCCGCCGGCAACGCGTCGCCGGCCAGCAGCGCGGTCAAGGTGCACACCAAGCCGGGGACCGCGGGCAACACGTTCGTCCTCGCCGCGGCCGGCGACATCGCCGAACAGTGCACCGCCAGCAGCTCAAGCTGCATCCACCCGAAGACCGCGAAGCTCGTCCAGTCGATGAACCCCGCCGCGGTGATCACCATGGGCGACAACCAGTACGACGCCGAGGACACCGGTCTGACGCTCCAGAACTTCAAGGACTACTACGACAAGACCTGGGGCAAGTTCAAGAGCATCACGCACCCGATCCCGGGCAACCACGAGACCTACGACGACAACAAGCCGTTCGAGGCCTACGAGCAGTACTTCGGCAAGATCGCCACGCCGAACGGGAAGCGGTACTACAGCTGGGAAATGGGCAACTGGCACTTCATCGCCCTCGACTCCAACGGCTTCGTCGACGACAAGGACGGCGGCGAGCTCAAGGACACCGACCAGATGAACTGGATCAAGCAGGACCTGGCGAAGAACACCAAGGGCTGCGTCGCGGCGTACTACCACCACCCGCGGTGGAGCTCGGGCGACCACGGCGACCAGCGCGGTTCCAAGCAGCTGTGGGACCTGTTCGCGCAGAACAAGGTCGACCTGATCCTCAACGGCCACGACCACCACTACGAGCGGTTCGTGCCGCAGGACGCGAGCGGCAAGGCGAACCCGGCCGGCCCGGTCGAGATCATCGGCGGCATGGGCGGGGCGAACCCGTACCCGGTCCACTCCGCGCACCCGACCACGGCGAAGCTGCTGAAGGACACCTTCGGCGTGCTGAAGCTGACGATGACCGACAACACCTTCTCCGAGCAGCTGATCGGTCTCGACGGCAAGGTCCAGGACAGCAGCCCGACCTACACCTGCCACAACTAGGGGCCGGTCATGTACATCGCGACAAGCCGTAGTTCGGACGTCGCGGCGGGCACCGACCGGAAGGCCGGCCTGCGCCGGGTGTCGGCGAACGTCGTCGCACTCGGCGCGGTCAGCCTGGTCACCGACATCTCCTCGGAGATGGTGACCGCGGTGCTCCCGCTGTATCTGGTGCTCGGCCTCGGGCTGAACCCGCTGCAGTTCGGCCTGCTCGACGGGCTTTACGCGGGAGCCACCGCCGTGGTCCGCGTGCTCGGCGGGCATCTCGCCGACCGGTGGCGGCGGCTCAAGGCGGTCGCCGGGTTCGGCTACGGCTTGTCCGCGGTGTGCAAGCTCGGCCTCGTCGCGGCCGGTTCGTCGGTCGCGGCGATCGGCGTGGTGCTCGCCGCCGACCGCACCGGCAAGGGGCTGCGCACGGCCCCGCGCGACGCGTTGATCTCGCTCAGCAGCGAGCCCGACACGCTCGGCCGGTCGTTCGGCGTGCACCGCGCGATGGACACCGTCGGCGCGTTCCTCGGCCCGCTCGTCGCGATGGCCGTGCTCGCGCTGAGCCTCGGCAGCTACACGTCGGTGTTCTTCACCAGCTTCTGCATCGCGGGGATCGCGGTCATGCTGCTGGTGTTGTTCGTCCGCGACCACAAGCAGGAAATCGCCGACCGGGCCGCAGTGTCCGTGCGGGCGGCGTTCGGGCTGTTGCGCGAGCGGGGCTTCCGCCGCGTCGCGATCTGGGCGGCGCTGCTGGGGTTCGTGACGCTCGGCGATTCCTTTGTGTACCTGGTGCTTCAGCGGCGCTGGGACGTCGCGGCGACGTTCTTCCCGTTGCTGCCGCTCGGCACCGCCGGGGTGTACCTGGTGCTGGCGGTCCCGCTGGGCAAGCTGGCCGACCGGATCGGGCGCTGGCCGGTGTTCCTCGGCGGGCACGTCGCGCTCGTCGCCGCGCTGATCGCGTTGTGCGGGCCGGTGTCCGGGTTCTGGCTCGCGGCGCTTGCGTTGGGCCTGCACGGTGTGTTCTACGCGGCTACCGACGGGGTGCTCATGGCCGCGGCCGGACCGTTGGTTCCCGCTGACCTCCGGGCGACCGGGCTCGCGGTGGTCCAAACTGGACAGGCTGCCGCCCGGATGCTTTCGTCAGTCCTCTTCGGACTCGCCTGGACGTTGTGGGATCTGCAGCCCGCAGTTCTCGTGGCGGCCGGAGCGCTCGCTGTCGTGGCGCTCGGCGCCGCTTTCGCAAGGCCGGTGCGCAAATGAAAAAGGTTCTTCTCGCCGTTGTCGGAACTGTGGTGCTCGCCGCTGCCGCGGTGGTTTACACCGTTGCCGCGCGGCCCAGCCCGGCCGAGCCCGCGAAGGTGGAGCACCTTTCGCTCGCCCCGGGGCAGTTGTTCTTTCGCAGCACTAAAACGGGCAACGTCGGCGTTGTTCCGCTCGCGAATCCTGGTGTCGCGCCGAAGTTCAGCGATCTGAAGTGCGACCGGTTCGCCGTGTCCGCGTCGACGGGGATGTGCCTTGCCGTGCGACCCGGCACGTTGCCCGCGGTCAGCGATTTCAGCATCCTCGACCGGAATTTCGCCACTACGCACAAGGATTACCTGCCGGGTACCCCGAGTCGCGCGCGCGTTTCGCCGGACGGCAAGCGGGTGTACTGGACGGTGTTCGTCACCGGCGATTCCTATGCCGCCACCGGGTTTTCGACGCGCGCCGGGATTTACCAGCTGGACAACGGCGAACTGGAGAAGACGATCGAGGAGCTGCCGGTCCTGGTCGACGGGAAGCGGTACTTCTCCTCGGACGTCAACTACTGGGGCATCACGTTCAGCAAGGACGGCAAGCGGTTCTACTCGACACTGGGCACCAAGGGCAAGACGTACCTGATCGAAGGCGACTACGACACTTACCGCGGTAAAGCGCTGCGGGAAAACGTGGAATGCCCGTCGCTGTCGCCGGACGAGACGCGGATCGCGTTCAAGAAGAAGGTCGGCGAGGGCGTCTGGCGACTGTCCGTGCTCGACCTCAAGACGATGCGGGAGACCGCGCTCGCCGAAACCCGCAGCGTCGACGACCAGGCGCTCTGGCAGGACGACCACACGATCCTCTACGGACTGGACAACGCCGTGTGGTCGGTGCCCGCAGACGGCACCGGAGCCCCGCGCAAGCTGGTCTCCGACGCCGCGTCGCCGGCCGTCACCCACTGATTCGACATCTCTTTACGTCGTATAGTACCCTCGCGTCCGGCGATACTTTACGACGTAAAGAGATGAGATGGCTGAAGCGACTCTGCACGACGGAACGCGGATCGAAGCGCAGGTGCACGGGGACGGGCCGGTGCTGCTGCTCCCGGTCGACCCCCGGCCGGCGGAAGGACCGGAGGCCGAGGCGGCCCGGCAGTGGGGCGCCGATCCGGAGCTGGGCCGTTCGCTGATCGAGGGATTCGCCGGGTTCCGGGTGGTGGCCTTCGACTACCAGGGGCACCGGATGGCGCATCCGGCCGAGCTGACGCCGGACGCGGTCGCGGCGGACTTCCTCGCCGTGGCAGATGCGGTCGGGGCGGCGCGGTTCTCCTATTACGGGTATTCGTGGCTGGCGCTTTCCGGGTTGCAGCTGGCCTTGCGGACGGATCGGCTGGACGCGCTGGTGATGGGCGGGTATCCGCCGCTGGACGGGCCGTATGCGGCCATGCTCGCGGTGACGCGGGCGACGCACGAGATGGCGCTCGCCGGGCCTACTGCTGAAACCAAAGGCGAGCCGGGGGACTGGGATTCGGTGGACGTCACGTTGTCCACCGGGCAGACGAAGCAGTTCGTGACGCTTTATGAGGCATTGCGGGATTTCGACGACCGGGCGATCGAGCTGTCCTGCCCACGGTTGTGCTTCGCGGGTTCGGAGGACCGGATCGTGTACAGCGAACGGTGGGGCGGGGTAACCGTCGACATCGCCGGGCCGCTGCTGCGCGAGCGCGCCGAACTGGAGGCGCGCGGGTGGACCGTCGAGGTGCTCGACGGCCTGGACCACATGAGCGCGATGCAGGCGGCCGCGGTGCTGCCGGTGGTGCGGCCGTGGCTGGAGAAAGCGGTCTCGTGAGCTATTGCCGCAGCTCGTGTTCCAGCGCCTCCAATTCCGCGCCACCGGCCATCTGCCGCGTCAGCTCGGGCAGCTCGATCTCCGACTTCTCGTAAGACCCGAGCGCCGTGCCGCGTTTGAGCAGCAGGAAGCGGTCGGCTACCGGGTACGCGTGGTGCGGATTGTGCGTGATCAGGACGACGCCCAGGCCTCGGTCGCGGGCCTGGGCCACGTACTTCAGCACCACCCCGGCCTGCTTCACGCCCAGCGCGGCCGTCGGCTCGTCCAGGATCAGCACCTTCGCGCCGAAGTGGATGGCCCGGGCGATCGCGACGCACTGCCGTTCGCCGCCGGACAGCGTGCCGACTGGCTGCTCGACGTCGCGCAGGTCGATGCCGAGGTCGGCGAGGGCCTTCTTGGTCAGCTCCCGGCCTTTGCGCCGGTCCAGGGCGCGGAACGGGCCGAACCCGACGGTCGGCTCGGAGCCGAGGAAGAAATTGCGCCACACGCTCATCAACGGCACCACCGCGAGGTCCTGGTACACCGTGGCGATCCCGCGGTCTAGCGCTTCCCGCGGCGAGGCGAACCGCACCGGTGCGCCTTCGACGAGGAACTCGCCTTCGTCGTGCTGGTGCACCCCGGCGAGGATCTTGATCAAAGTGGACTTTCCCGCGCCGTTGTCGCCCAGCACGCAGGTGACCTCGCCCGCGTTGACCACAGTGGACACTTCGCGCAGCGCGACCACAGTGCCGTACCGCTTGCCGACGTCCTTGACTTCGAGGAGAGCGTTCATCGCCGGACCCTTTCCGCACGCCGCCGCAGAGCGTTGTTGACCAGGACCGCCGCCAGCAGCATGATCCCGAGGAACAGCATGAACCAGTCGTTGTCCCACCCGGCGAACACGATTCCCTGGCGCGCCATGCCGAAGATCAGCGCGCCGATCGCCGCGCCGACGGCCGAGCCGAACCCGCCGGTCAGCAGGCAGCCGCCGATCACCGCGGCGATGATGTACTGGAATTCCAGCCCGATGCCCTGATTCGCCTGGACGCTCGCGAACCGCAGGATGTTGATCGACCCGACCAGCCAGCCGGCCAGCGCGGTGCCCATGAACAGCAGGATTTTCGTGCGCACCACGGGAACGCCGACCGAGCGGGCGCTCGTGGCGGAACCGCCGACCGCGAAGATCCAGTTGCCGAAGCGCGTCCGGACCAGCAGCCACGCGGCCACCGCGATCGCGCCGAGCCACCAGACGATGGAGATCTGGAACGGCGTGCCGCCGACGTCCACAGTGGAGGCGAAGACGAAACCGGCGGACGCGTAGCCGTCGGTCGAGCGCATGCCGGAGACCTGCACGGTGCCGGTCACCAGCCGGGTGACGCCGAGGTTCAACCCTTGCAGGGCAAGAAAAGTGCCGAGGGTGACGATGAAGCTCGGCAGTCCGGTTTTCATCACCAGCCAGCCGTTGAACGCGCCGACCGCCAGCGCGAAGACCAGCGAGACGAGCAGCGCGAGCCACACGTTCCAGCCCGCTTGGGTGGCGAGGATCGCGGTGACCAGCGAGGTGGACGCGGTCATCACGCCCGCCGATAGGTCGAACTCGCCGCCGACCATCAGCAGTGACACCGCCACCGCCATGATGCCCAGCGTCGCCGCGTCGTCCAGCCAGGTCGCGGCTCCGCTCGCGCTGAAGAACTTGTCAGAGGCGAAGGTGAAGAACAGGAAGACCACGACCGCGCCGAGCAGCGCGCCGATTTCCGGGCGGATCACCAGCCGGTCGGTCAGCCGCGGCTTCTCCAGCCGTTCGTCGAGGGTCGTCATCGGGTGCCCCTTTGCACGTACTGGCCGACCTTGTCCACTGTGGATTTGTCGACCAGGTCGGGTCCGGTGAGCACCGGTTTGCCGCCGCCGACGACGTTCGCGTTGTCCCGGTACAGCTTCAGGAACTGCACCGGGAGATAGCCCTGTTCGTATTGCTGCTGGTCGACCGCGAAGAGCACGTCGCCCGCCTTGATCGCGGCCACCACGTCGGAGTTGAGGTCGAACGTGGCGACCTGCGCCTTCGAGTTCACCGACTTGATCGCGCTCACCGCACGGGCGGCGACCTGCGAGTTCAGCGTGAGGACCGCGTCGATCGAGGAATCGGTCTGGACCGCGCCGCGGATGCGGGACTCGGCGTCGGTCGGGTTGGAGATGTCCACCTGCAGCGTCTGCACGGTGCCGGCGAACCCAGTCTTCGCGCCGTCGCAGCGTTGCGCCTGCCCGACGTTCCCGGCCTCGTGGATCACGCACAACAGCTTGTGCTTGCCGAGTTCCTTGAACTTCTTCCCGGCTTCTTCACCCGCGATCGACTCGTTCTGCCCGACGTGGGTGAGCGCGCCGTACGCCGCGCTTTTGTCCTCGCCGGAGTTGATGGTGATGACCGGGATCCCCGCGCGCACCGCGGCCTCAATGGACGGACGCAGCGCCTCGGGGTTCGCCATCGACACCACGAGCCCGCCGGTTTGCTGCGCGACCGCGTTGTCGATCAGCTTCGCCTGCGCGCCCGGATCACCGTCCGAGGTGTATTCCACTTGTACGCCAAGGTCTTTGCCCGCTTGTTCGGCACCGTTCTTCACCACGTTCCAGAACGCGTCGCCCGCGGTGCCGTGCGTGATCACCGAGACCTTCAGCGGCCCGGACGGCGTCGGCGCGGCGGCGGGCGCGGTCGTCTTCGGTTCGGCGGCCGGACCGGTGCACGCCGCCAGCAGCAAGCCCGCGGCCAGCAGGCCCGCCACCGCGCGGCCGGAGCGCCGTGCGCGCTCCCAGCGATGGGACATCGTTGTCTCTCCTCGCTTGTTTTCCAACGTCAGCCGGTGATGGTGCGCAGGTACGAAAGGCTGGCCGCGACGTCGCGGCCAGGGCGGTCCACCGGGCTGTCGTCGCTCAGCGCGGTGTCCTGCTCCAGGACGTACCAGCCGTCGTAGCCCGCTTCCGTGACGGAACGGACCATGGCTTCGATGTCGACGTCGCCCTCGCCGAGCGGCACGTAGAGGCCCTTGCCGACGGCTTCGGCGTACGGGAGCTCGCCTGCCCGGACGGCGTTCGCCAGCTCGCCGCGGACGTCCTTGAGATGCAGGTGCCCGATCCGCTGGGGATGCCGCTGGGCGAGCGCGACCGGGTCGGTGCCGCCGATCAGCAGGTGGCCGGTGTCCAGGCAGAGCGGAAGGTCCGAATCGGCGAGGAAGCGTTCCACCTCGGCCTCGGTTTCCACGTGCGTGCCGACATGCGGGTGCAGAACGGTTTCCAGGCCGTGTTTTGCCGCTATGTCGCGGATCTTGCCCGCCGTGCGGACCAAAGTGGACCATTCGGCGTCGGTGAGGGTGGGCCGTTCGTCGTAGCCGTCGAGGCCGGTTGCCGCGGCGAGGACGAGCATTCCGCCGCCGCAAGCCGCGAAGAGCGCGGCTGAATCTTCGGCTTCGGCAACAGCCGCGTCCGGGTTCTCGTGTAGCGGCACCGCCAGGAAGCCGCCGACGAGGTCGAGCCGATGGCTTTCCAGAAGCTTCTTCAACTCGGCTGGTTCACGCGGCAGATAGCCGGGTGGACCCAGTTCTGTTGCGGTGACGCCCAATTCGGCCATTTCGCCGAGCACCGCCGGGGCGTCGAGCACGCGGCCCCAGCCGGGAACCTCGCAGACTCCCCACGAGATCGGGGCGGCGGCGACGCGGATCTTCGCGGTCATGGATCCCTCTCCGGTCGGGGGACACGCTCTTGATTAGAGCGCTCTAATCTTGTAGCGTCCGACCCGTCGCGTCAAGCGCTTCTCCGGGGAGGTTTTCGAAATGGGGAAGCCCACCATGGAGGACGTCGCCGCGCGAGCCGGGGTCTCGCGGGCCTTGGTGTCGCTCGTGATGCGCAACGCGCCGAACGTGTCGGCGCAGCGGCGCGCGGCGGTCGTGAAAGCGGCCGAGGAGCTGGGTTATTCGCCGCACGTGATGGCGCGGTCGCTGGCGAGCAGGACGTCGACGGTGCTCGGCGTGATGGTGAACGACCTGCGCAACGCCTTCTTCGCCGACGTGGTGGAAGGGCTGGACGCGGCGGCGCAAGCGGCCGGTTTCGACCTGATCCTCAACACCGGCGGGCGGATGCCCTCCCGGGAAGGCGCGGCGTTGCGCAGTCTTCTGTCGTTCCGCCCGGCTGGCGTCGTGCTGTTGTCGCCGGTGGTTCCGGCCGCTGCGATCGAGGCCGCGGCACGGCAGTGCCCGGTAGTGTTGGTGTCACGGACTTCTCGGCTGTCCACTGTGGATACGGTGAACGACGACGGCGAGGCTGGTGCCGCGCTGGCGGTCGAGCATCTGGTCCAGTTGGGACATCGGCGGATCGCGCATCTCGACGGCGGGGGAGCGGCCGGTGCCGCGGCCCGGCGGCGAGGGTTCCGGCAGGCGATGCGGGCGCACGGGCTGGAGCCGATCGTGGTGCGCAGCGAACACACCGACACCGCGGGCGAGAAAGCCGTGCAGGAATTGCTGTCCTCGTGCTCTCCGACCCCGACCGCACTGGTGGCGGGCAACGACTTCAACGCGGTCGGCGCGATCTCGGCGCTCGAGGAACACGGGTTACGGGTGCCGGGTGACGTTTCGGTGGTCGGCTACGACAACACGTCCTTGGCTTCCCTTCGGCATATTTCACTGACCACAGTGGACCAGCCACGCGCGGAAATGGCGCGGCTGGCTTTCGACGCGCTCCTGGAGCGCATCCGCGGTGAACGCACTGAACCGGTGCGGCATCTGCTTCATCCGTCCCTGGTCGTGCGGGAGACCACGGGACCCAACTGAGGAGAGGCGCAGCGATGAGGGTGGGACTGGCAGGAGCCGGCCGGATCGGCGCCGCGCACGCGGAAACGCTCGCGGGATTCGACGAGGTCACGTCGGTGGTCGTCGCGGACGTGGATCCCGCGCGCGCCCAGTCGGTCGCCGCTCGGCTCGATGTCGAGGCGGCCGACGGAATCGACGCGCTGTTCCGGGCTGGTCTCGACGGCCTGGTCATCGCGGCGGCCACGGACGCGCATCCGGAATTGATCATCCAGGCGGTCGACGCGCGGGTACCGGTGTTCTGCGAAAAGCCGGTGGCCGCGGACATCCCGGGCACGCTCGCGGTGATCGACCGGATCGCGGACTCGGACGTCCCGGTGCAGATCGGCTTCCAGCGCCGGTTCGACGCGGGCTATCAGGCCGCGCGGGCCGCGGTGGAGAGCGGCGAACTGGGCTGGCTGCACAGTGTCCGGGCGACCACTTTGGACCCCGCGCCGCCGCCCGCCGCGTATATCGCGCATTCCGGCGGTCTGTTCCGGGACTGCGGGGTGCACGACTTCGACATCCTCCGATGGGTGACCGGCCGGGAGGTCGAGGAGGTGTTTGCCGTGGGGCGCAACAAAGGCGAGCAGTTCTTCACGGACGCCGGAGACGTCGACACCGCAGCGGTCGCGCTGACTCTCGACGACGGAACTCTCGCGACGGTCTCGCTGACGCGCTACAACGGCGCGGGCTACGACGTGCGTTTCGAGGCCCTCGGGTCGCTCGGAAATGCCGTGGTGGGCCTGGACGACCAGGCACCGCTGCGGTCGGTGGAGCCAGGCGTCGAACCGTTGCCGGGACCGGCGTATCCGGGCTTTATGGAACGCTTCCGGACGGCTTATGCCGCTGAACTGCGGGCATTCCTGGATGTTGCCGCCGGGCGAATCCCGTCGCCTGCGGGAGCGGCGGATGCGTTGGAGGCGTTCTACATCGCGGAGGCGTGCGAGGTCTCGCGGAAGGAGAACCGTCCGGTGCGGGTCGCCGAGGTGCGCCGGTAGGTCAAGCTCGCGGGCGAAGCAGCTTCTCCACCAACGTATCCACCAGATCTGCCGGTACCGCCGCCCCGGTGAGTGCACAGTAGACAATCGGCCCCAGCAGAGCGTCCATTGTGGCCTCCGGATCCAGCACGGGAGAAACCTCGCCCGCTTCGGCAGCCAGCGTCAGCATCTCGCGCTCCGCGATCTGCCGCGGCTCCAGGTAACGCTCGTGAAAGCGAGCCGCAGTGCCCACATCGTGCTGCGCTTCGGCCAGCAGGGTGAGCAGGCACTTGCCCGCCGGGTCTTCGGCGAGGAAGTGCGCGAAGTCGCGCAGGTACGCCCGGATGCTGTCGGCCGTCGGCAGTTCCGTCGGCACCGGCAGGCGTTTCTCGCTGTCCTCGATCAGCGTGTCCAGCAGGATTTCGACCTTCGACGGCCACCAGCGGTAGATCGTCTGCTTCGCGACGCCGGCCCGGCGCGCGATCGCTTCGACGGTCAGCCCGCCGAAGCCGTGCTCGACGAGCAGGTCGTCGGCGGCGTGGAGCACCGCCAGGCGAGCGGCCTCGTCGCGCCGGTTGCCGGAGCGTGCCCTGCGGGGCTGGGAATTGACTGCGGGCATACCGGGCACCTTACCGTGCTACTGTCTAGACGTGACGTTGCGTCTAGACAAAGGAGGGGTCATGGCAGCACGCCGGGCAGTGGTGGTCGGGGCTTCGCGGGGCTTGGGATTGGTGCTGGTCACCGAGTTGGACCGGCGCGGGTGGGAGGTCATCGCGACGACCCGCGACGGATCGGTGCCGCGGGAAGGAATGCGGACCGAGCAGTTGGAGATGACCGACGACGCACAGATAACCGCGTTGTGCGAGAGAGTGGACGGCCCGCTCGATCTGCTCTTCGTGAACGCGGCGATCGACCGCGGGAATCTGCCGATCAGCGAAGTGCCCGTCGAGATGTTCGCGGAAGTGATGATCACCAATGCATTGAGCCCGTTGAGAGTCCTCGAAGGACTGCATGGGTTGGTCGCGCCGGGTGGCACGGTCGCGGTGATGTCGTCGGAGCAGGGCAGCGTCTCGATGAACGTCGAACCCGGATACGAGCTGTACAAGGCGAGCAAGGCCGCGCTCAACCAGCTCATGCGCAGCTACGCCACTCGCCACGAGGGCGACGGGCGCACCAAACTGCTCATCGACCCGGGCCACAACCGGACGCGGCTCGGCGGTCCGGACGCGCCGTTGCTGCCGGAGGAAAGCGTGCCCGCGGTCGTCGATGTGCTGGAAGCGCAGGCAGGCGAGCCGGGCTTGCGGTTCCTCGACCGTTTCGGCAAGCCGGTTCCCTGGTAACGACTGGGCCGATCGGGTAGCGCGGGACGGCTTCGCGTGCCAAGCTGCGGGGCGTGCCTGGATCCGGAGAATCCGAGATCGTGCTGATCCCGCTCGACGAGCAGGGGCTGGAGCGGCTTCTGGAAGCCGCGGTGGCCGACGCCGAACCGACCGAGGTCATGCCGCCGGTGGAAGGTCCCGCCGGGTGGACCGAAGCCCGCCGCGAAGCGTTTCTCGCGTTCCACCGCCGGCGATCGCTCAATCCGGACACCGCCATCGAGACGACGTGGGTCGTGGAAGTCGACGGCCGGGTCTGCGGAGCCGCCCGCCTGCGCCCGGTGTCCGGACGGGCCGCGCTGGAGGTCGAGGCCGGAGTGTGGCTCGGCCGCTCGGCGCGCGGCCGCGGAATCGGCCGCAAGGTGACCGCGGTCCTGCTGGACGCGGCCCGCGACGGCGGAGCGGCGAAGTTCGTCGCGACGACCACTGTGGACAACGCGGCGGCCCAGCGACTGCTGAGCGGAGCAGGCGCGGAACTGGACGTGCGCGGCACGGAGATCGACGCACACCTGGACTTCTGACTGCTCGGCTCGGTCCTGCGAGCGGCCGCTGGGGTTTTTCCGGCGGGCGCCGGAATTCCCGCCCCAACCGCCGCCACCCGCCGCGCGATTCGATGTCCGTGAGGGCCACCCTGAGGGAATCAGATTCCCTCGGGGTGGCCCTCACGGACGTTCGCACCGGCCAGGGGCAGCTTCATGCACTGCACTCGCGGGGGTTTCTCGCGCGCGGCCGGCTGGCGAGGTCCGTGAAGGGCTCATTGAGGGAATCAGGTTCCCCCAATGAGTCCTTCACGGACCTCAGCGGGAGGAGCACCCCGGCGCGTGTCATCGGCCGGTGCCCGCAGCGCCCTGGCAAGCGCCGCTGCCGCGAACCCACCGCACACAGCGCTACTGAGAAAGCCCCAATGCCGCATTGGGTGCGCTGAACGCAACCAATGCCGCATTGGGTGCGTCACATGCACCCAATGCGGCATTGGGGCGCTCGCCGGTCGGGCAGGAGGTCAGTTGAGTTCCAGCTCCGGCGAGTACATGTCGAACCAGTGGTGCAGGTCCAGCGCCCGGTCCATGCCGACCCGCTGGGCCTGGCTGATCGCCGCCGGGTCCGTCGCCGCCGACTGCTGCAGCCATTCTCGGCTGACCATCTGGAACAGCGGGTTGTCCTTCTGCGCCAAGGCTTCCTTGACCTGCTCCTGCAGCGCGATCGCGTACCCCGGGTCCTGAGTGGACGGATACGGGCTCTTCACCCGGTCCCGCACCGACGCGGGCAGCACGTGCTTCGTCGCGTGCCGCAGCAGGCTCTTTTCCCGGCCGTCGTAGGTCTTGAGCGACCACGGCGTGTTGTAGACGTACTCGACGAGCCGGTGGTCGCAGAACGGCACGCGGACTTCCAGGCCCACCGCCATCGACATGCGGTCCTTGCGGTCGAGCAGCTGCCGCACGAACCGGGTCAGGTGGAGGTTGCAGATGACCCGCATCCGCGATTCCCTCTCGGATTCGCCGTCCAGCAAGTCCACTTGGGACACCGCGGTGCGGTACTGGTCGTCGATGTAGGAATCCAGGTCGAGCTTCGCGGCGAGGCCCGGTTCGAGCAGCGAAGCACGCTCGTCCATCAGGCTGTTGCGGAACGCCAGCCACGGGAACGTGTCCGCCTTCACCGCGGCCTCGTCGTGGAACCAGCGGTACCCGCCGAACACCTCGTCGGCCGATTCGCCGGACAGCGCGACCGTCGACTCCGCCCGGATCGCCTTGAACAGCAGGTACAACGACGTGTCCATGTCGCCGAGACCCGTCGGGATGTCGCGGGCGCGCAGCACCTTGCGGCGCACCTCGGGGTCGCTCAGGTCGGCCGGGTTCAGCATCACGTCCTGGTGCGCGGAACCGACGAGCTTGGCGACGTCGCGGATGTAGGGCGAGTCGGGGGTGTCGCGCATTTCGTCGGGCTGGAAGTTCTCCTCCTGCCCGAAGAAGTCGACCGAGAAGGTGCGCAGCTGCTCGCCTTCCTCGGCCAGCCGCGCGGCGGCGAGACCGGTGACCGCGCTCGAGTCGAGGCCGCCGGACAGCAGCACGCAGCGCGGGACGTCGGCGACCAGCTGCCGGTGGACGATGTCGGTCATCAGCTCGCGCACGCGCTCGACCGTCGTCTCCTGGTCGTCGGTGTGCTGCTTCGCGTCGAGCTTCCAGTAGGTGCGGGTGTTGATGCCCTCCCGGGTCACCGTCACGACGGTGGCCGGGTCGACCTCGTACATGCCCTTCCACAGCGACCAGCCCGGCCGCTTCGTGAAGCCCATCAGCTCGCGCAGGCCGTCGCTGTCGACCGCCTTGCGCGCCAACGGGTTCGCCAGGATCGCCTTCGGCTCGGAGCCGAACAGGACGCCGTCGCGGGTGGGGTAGTAGTAGAACGGCTTGATGCCCATCCGGTCGCGGATCATCACGAGCTTCTGGTCGCGCTCGTCCCAGATCGCGAACGCGTACATGCCGTTGAGGTGGTCCACGACCTCGGTGCCCCACTGCAGGTACCCGTGCAGCACGACCTCGGTGTCGCTGTCGGTCTCCCAGCGGTGGCCCAGTTTGGTGAGTTCTTCACGAAGTTCGGAGAAGTTGTACGCCTCGCCGCTGTAGACCATCGCGACCTCGCCGTTCGGGGTCTTGACGCTCATCGGCTGGCGTCCGCCCGGCAGGTCGATGATGGCGAGCCGGCGGTGACCGAGAGCGACCGAGCGGCGGACCCAGGTCCCGCGGTCGTCCGGTCCTCGGCAGGCCATGGTCTCGGTCATCGCGTCCGCGATCTCCTGCTGCCGCGTGAGATCCGTGTCGTAGGAAACCCAGCCCGCGATTCCGCACATACGAGCCCTCCCTGAACCTAGTTAGTTAGTTGATACAACTATTGGTTACTCAGGTGTAACACGGACCCCCGAACCTTGTCTGCCCGAATTGCACTCTCTGTCCTTGATCCGCTACCAGCTGTGCCGCAAGTCACCCACCAACTACGGACCGTTACGCGACCCCGCTGACCCGGATGGCGCTTGACGCAGTGGCCCGGGTCACCGGCCGTCAAGATCGCGTAAACGCCCCCAGGTCGCGGCGTCAAGGAGGCGTCAGACGCGGGTGCTCACCCTCCGCGACGACCGCACAGTGGCTCTCGACCGACGGTCGCCCGTGCCGGGTGACCCTTCCTGAGAGGTGCCTCGTGGCGGATTTGCTGTACGCCCTATTGCTCATCGGCGTTTTCGCGGTGCTCGCCGGTGTCCTGCGCGGGCTGGAGAAGCTGTGAGCGGCGCGGGCACCGTGGCCAACATCGTCGGCGGACTGCTGGCGCTTGGCCTCCTCGGCTACCTGTTCGTCGCCCTCGTGAGGCCGGAGAAATTCTGAGATGAGTGACGTCGCGGCCGGCTTCCTGCAAGCCGGCGTGCTCCTGGTCGCCCTCGCGGTGGTCTACAAACCCCTCGGCGACTACCTCGCCCGCGTCTTCTCCACCGAGAAGCACCTGCGGATCGAGAAGACCCTGTACAAGATCGTGCGGGTCGACCCGAACACCGAACAGCACTGGAAGACCTACGCCTCGGGCGTGCTCGGCTTCTCGTTCGTCTCGGTGATCCTGCTGTACCTGCTGCAGCGCCTGCAGTCGATCCTGCCGTGGGACTTCGACCGCGGGCCGGTTTCGCCCGCCGTCGCGTTCAACACCGCGGTTTCCTTCGTGACCAACACGAACTGGCAGTCCTACACGCCCGAGTCGACCATGGGCCACTTCGTCCAGATGGCCGGGCTTACCGTGCAGAACTTCCTCTCCGCGGGCGTCGGGCTCGCCGTGGCGATCGCGGTGACGCGCGGGTTCGTCCGCTCGCGCACCGACCGGCTCGGCAACTTCTGGGTCGACCTGACCCGCGGCACGATCCGCGTGCTGCTGCCGATGGCGTTCGTCTTCGCGCTCGTCCTCGTCGCGCTCGGCGTCGTGCAGAGCCTGCGGTCCGGCGTCGCGGTGACGAACCCGGACGGCTCCAGCAGCACGATCGCGCTGGCCCCGGCGGCGAGCCAGGAAGCGATCAAGGAACTCGGCACGAACGGCGGCGGCATCTTCAACGCCAACTCCGCGCATCCGTTCGAGAACCCGAACGTCTGGACCAACGTCATCGAGATGTTCCTGATCCTCGTGATCCCGGTCTGCCTGACCCGCGCCTTCGGGCAGCTGGTCGGCAACCGCAAGCAGGGCTACGTCCTGCTGTCGGTGATGGCCGGTCTGTGGACGGCGATGCTCGCGGTGATCTGGACGTCCGAGGCGCGCACGAACAGCCCGTCGGCGCTGGCCGCGGGAGCGAACCTCGAGGGCAAGGAACAGCGGTTCGGCATCGGCGGCACGTCGCTGTTCGCCGACACCACCACCGGCACGTCGACCGGCGCGGTCAACGGCGCGCACGACAGCCTGTCCGGCCTCGGCGGCGGGGGCACGCTGCTGAACATGCTCTTCGGCGAGGTTTCGCCGGGCGGCGTCGGCACCGGGCTGTACGGGATTCTCGTCATGGCCGTGATCGCGATGTTCCTGGCCGGGCTGATGGTCGGGCGCACGCCGGAATACCTGGGCAAGAAGCTCGGCAAGCGTGAGGTCACCTGCGCGGCGATCTCGATGCTGGCGATGCCCACCGTGGTCCTGCTCGGCTCCGGAATCGCCCTGCTGCTGCCGGGAACCCGGGACGCGCTCGGCAACTCGGGCCCGCACGGGCTGTCGGAAGTCCTTTACGGCTACACGTCCGCAGGCAACAACAACGGCAGCGCGTTCGGCGGCCTCACCGCGACCAGCGACTGGTTCCAGGCGTCGCTGTCGGTGGCCATGCTGATCGGCCGGTTCGTGCCTATCGTCGCGGTGCTCTGCCTAGCGGGATCGCTTGCCTCGCAGAAGAAAGTTCCCGAAACCTCGGGCACGCTGCCCACTACCGGGCCGCTGTTCGGGACGTTGCTGACCGGCACGGTCGTCCTCGTCGCGGCTCTCACCTTCATCCCGGCGCTCGCGCTGGGGCCCATCGCGGAGGCGTTGGCATGACCATCACTCAGGAGCGGACTCCGGAAGAGGAGACGCAGCATCACGTAGAAAACGCTGGACGCGTCGGTGCCGGGGTTTTCAGCCCGAAGCAGCTGTGGTCGTCCATGCCGGACGCGCTGCGCAAGCTGAACCCGCGCCACCAGCTCAAGAACCCGGTGATGTTCGTGGTGTGGGCCGGTTCGGTCCTGACCACCGTCTTCGCGGTCACCGACCCGAGCGTGTTCTCGATCCTCATCGCGGTGTGGCTGTGGTTCACCGTCGTGTTCGCGAACCTGGCCGAGGCCGTCGCCGAAGGACGCGGCAAAGCGCAGGCGGAATCGTTGCGGCGGAACAAAAAAGAGACCGTCGCGCGGCGGCTCACCGAGGACGGTTCCGAGGAGCAGGTGCCCGGGGTGGACCTGCGGGTCGGCGACCGCGTGGTGGTCGAGGCCGGGGAGGTGATCCCGGGCGACGGCGACGTCGTCGAAGGCATCGCCACGGTCGACGAATCGGCCATCACCGGCGAGTCGGCCCCGGTGATCCGCGAGTCCGGCGGCGACCGTTCGGCGGTCACCGGCGGCACCACGGTGCTGAGCGACCGGATCGTCGTGCGGATCAGCACCAAGCCCGGCGAGTCCTTTGTGGACCGGATGATCGCGTTGGTGGAAGGCGCTTCCCGGCAGAAGACGCCGAACGAGATCGCGCTGACCATCCTGCTGTCGACGCTGACCATCATCTTCCTGCTCGCCGTCGTGGCGCTGCAGCCGATGGCCGCGTACTCCGGCAGCCAGCAGTCGGTGATCGTGCTGAGCGCGCTGCTGGTCTGCCTGATTCCGACGACGATCGGCGCGCTGCTGAGCGCGATCGGCATCGCCGGAATGGACCGGCTGGTGCAGCGCAACGTCCTCGCCACCTCCGGCCGTGCGGTCGAAGCCGCCGGCGACGTCTCGACGCTGCTGCTCGACAAGACTGGAACGATCACCTTCGGCAACCGGCGCGCGACTGAGCTGATCCCGGTCGGCAAGTCCACTATGGACGATCTGGCGCGCGCGGCCCGGCTCTCCAGCCTCGCCGACGGCACGCCGGAAGGACGCAGCATCGTCGAGCTGATCGCCGAGCAGCACGGGCTTCCGGGCGCGGCGGACGACAGCGAGATGCTCGCCGAGTTCGTGCCGTTCACCGCCCAGACCCGGATGAGCGGCGTGGACCTGGACGGCCGCGAGGTGCGCAAGGGTGCGACGTCGGCGGTGCGCCAGTGGGTGCGCGACCGCGGCGGCGACGTCCCGGACGAGACCGAACGCGTCGTGGACGAGATCAGCCAGCAGGGCGGAACCCCGCTGGTGGTCGCGGAAGCGGCGAACGGGACGGCGTTCGTGCGCGGGGTCATCCGGCTGTCGGACGTGGTGAAGCCGGGCATGAAGGAGCGGTTCGAGGAACTGCGCTCGATGGGCATCAAGACGGTGATGATCACCGGCGACAACCCGCTCACCGCACGCGCGATCGCCGAGGACGCGGGCGTCGACGACTATCTCGCCGAGGCCAAGCCCGAGGACAAGATGGCGCTCATCAAGAAGGAACAGGAGGGCGGGCGGCTCGTCGCGATGACCGGCGACGGCACGAACGACGCGCCCGCGCTCGCACAGTCCGACGTCGGCGTGGCGATGAACACCGGGACCATGGCGGCGAAAGAGGCCGGGAACATGGTCGACCTCGATTCGAACCCGACGAAGCTGATCGAGATCGTCGGCATCGGCAAACAGCTGCTGATCACCCGCGGCGCGCTCACCACGTTCAGCGTGGCGAACGACCTGGCGAAGTACTTCGCCATCCTGCCGGCGATGTTCACCGGCATCTTCGCCCAGCTCGGCGCGCTCAACATCATGCACCTGGCGACGCCGAAGTCGGCGATCCTCTCCGCGGTGATCTTCAACGCGCTGATCATCGTCGCGCTGATCCCGCTCGCCCTGCGCGGCGTGCGGTACCGGCCGTCGTCGGCGTCCGCGCTGCTGCGCCGCAACCTGCTCGTCTACGGCCTCGGCGGGATCGTCAGCCCGTTCCTCGGGATCTGGGTGATCGACCTGATCGTGCGCCACATTCCAGGGATTGGCTGACATGAACGTCTTGCTCAAGCAGACCTGGGCGGGCCTGCGCCTGCTCCTCGCGATGACCGTGCTGCTCGGCGTCGTCTACCCGCTCGGCGTGTGGGCGGTGTCCCGCGTCCCCGGCCTCCAGGGGCACGCGGAGGGTTCGGTGGTGACGCTGCACGGCCAGGCCGTCGGCTCGTCGCTGATCGGGATCGACCCGGTCGCTGCCGACCCGGCGCGCGACCCGTGGTTCCACAACCGGCCCTCGGCCAGTTCGAAGGACGTGCTCGGGCCGGGCGACCCGTCGACGTCGGGGCCGTCCAACAAGGGGCCGTACAACGAGGATCTGACCAAAGCCATCGCGCAGCGGCGGGCGCTGATCGCCCAACGCGAGGGCGTCACTCCGGCGGAGGTGCCCGCGGACGCGGTGACCGCTTCGGGCTCGGGCCTCGACCCGGCGATCAGCGTCGCGTACGCCGATCTCCAGGTGCTTCGCGTGGCCCGCAACACCGGGTTGAGCGAGGAGAAGGTGCGGCAGCTGGTCGCGGACAACACGAGCGGCAACGGGATCGGGGTGCCGGGCGTGAATGTGCTCCGGCTCAACCTTGCCGTGCATTCGGCCGCTCCTGGCGCACACTGACACAGTGAGCACCCCTGACACACCCCCGAAGCCGCGCCGAGGCGAACTGCGCATCTACCTCGGCGCGGCTCCGGGCGTCGGCAAGACCTTCGCCATGCTCGGCGAAGCCCGCCGTCGTCTGGACCGCGGCACGGACGTGGTCGTCGGCCTGGTCGAAACGCACGGCCGCGAGAAGACCGCCGACCTGCTCGACGGGCTGGAAGTCGTGCCGCGGCGCACGGTCAGCCATCGCGGGCACGAGTTCGCCGAGATGGACCTCGACGCGGTGCTCGCCCGCGCGCCCGAGGTCGTCGTCGTGGACGAGCTGGCGCACACGAACGTGCCCGGCGGACGGCACGAGAAGCGCTGGCAGGACATCGACGAACTGCTCGACGCGGGCATCGACGTGCTGTCCACGGTCAACGTGCAGCACCTGCAGAGCCTCAACGACGTCGTCGAGCGCATCACCGGCGTCACCCAGCAGGAAACCGTGCCGGACGAGGTCGTGCGCCGCGCGGAGCAGCTGGAGCTGGTCGACATCACGCCGGAGGCGCTGCGGCGGCGGCTCGCGCACGGCAACGTGTACCCGGCCGAGCGCATCGACGCCGCGCTGGGCAACTACTTCCGGCCCGGCAACCTCACCGCTTTGCGCGAGCTGGCGCTGCTGTGGGTGGCCGACCAGGTCGACGTCGCGCTGCAGCGTTATCGCGCCGAGCAGAAGATCACCGATACGTGGGAAACGCGCGAACGGGTGGTCGTGTCGATCACCGGCGGTCCGGAAAGCGAGACGCTGATCCGGCGCGCCAGCCGGATCGCCACCCGGGCGGGTGCGGAACTGCAGGTCGTGCACATCCTGCGCGGCGACGGCCTGGCCGGGCTCGGGCCGACCGCGATGGCCCGCTGCCGCACGCTGGCCGAGGAGGTCGGCGCGACCTTTCACGCGGTGGTCGGCGACGACGTGCCGACGGCGCTGCTCGACTTCGCGCGCGGGGTCAACGCGACTCAGTTGGTCATCGGCACCTCGCGGCGGTCCCGGATCGCGCGGCTTTTCGACCAGGGGATCGGCGCGACGGTGGTGCAGCAGTCCGGGCCGATCGACGTGCACATGGTCACGCACTCCTACGCCGGCGGACGGCTGCGGGCGCGGCTGGGCACGAGCCCGCTGGCCCCGTCGCGGCTCGTGCTGGGCTGGGTGCTGAGCATCGTGGCACCGGTCATCGCGACCGGTCTCGGCGTGCTGTTGCGCGACGCGGTCGAGTTCTCCACCGACGTGATCCTTTACGTGCTGGCCACCGTCATCGTCGCGCTGGTGGGCGGGCTCGGTCCGGCGCTGGTGGCCGCGATTTTCGGGGCCGGGCTGCTGAATTTCTTCTTCACGCCGCCCCTGTACACGCTGAATGTGCACAGTCCGCAGAATGTCGTGACGCTGATCGTGATGATCGTCGTGGCGGTGATGGTGGCGCTGGTCGTCGCTTCCGCCGCGCGGCGGGGGGTGGCGGCGGCGCGGGCTCGCACGGAGGCGTCGTTGCTGGCGTCTTATGCGCGCACGGTGCTGACCAACCCGAACCCGATCGAGCGGTTGCTGGAGAAGGTGCGAGAGAACTTTGGCCTCACTTCCGTGACGCTGCTGGAGAAACGCAATGGCAAGTGGGACAAGGTCGCGCTGTCCGGCGGCGAGCCGTGTGCGGATCCGGATGAGGCCGATGTGGACATTGCGGTGACGGCTGACGTCCACCTGACATTGCGCGGTCGCGCATTGCCCGCGGCGGACCGCCGGGTGCTCGAAGCCGTTGCGGGACAAGCGTTGCTCGCTTTGCGGCAGCAGCGAATGGCAGCGGCTGCGGCGGCCGCCGAACGAAAAGCCGAGGCGACCGAGTTGCGCACGACGCTGCTGTCCGCGGTCGGACATGACCTGCGGACGCCGCTCACGTCCATCAAGGCGGCGATCGGCAGCCTGCGCGCGCCGGATCTTTCGCTGTCCGATGAGGACACTGAGGAACTGATGGAAGCGGTGGAGCTTTCCGCGGACCGGCTCGCCGGGCTGATCGACAACCTCCTCGACTCGTCGCGGCTGGCGACCGGCGCGGTCACCCCGCACTTGCGGCCGGTCGGTTACGACGAAGTGGTCGCGCATGCGCTGTCCAATGTGGACAACTCGCAAAACGTGCAGGTATCGGTGGACGCACGATTGCCGTCGGTGCAAGCAGATCCCGGCCTGCTGGAACGGGTGATCGCGAACGTGCTCGACAACGCTCTCCGACACGGCGGCGGCGACGTTTCCGCGCGGGCCAGCGCGCATTCGGAGTTCGTGGAACTGCGGATTGTCGATCACGGAAAGGGCTTGCGGAAGGGGACCGCGGAGTCCGCGTTCGCGCCGTTCCAGCGGCTGGGCGGCGACCGGGACTCGACGCCGGGCGTCGGGCTCGGCTTGTCGGTCGCGAAGGGGTTCACCGAGGCGATGGGCGGTACCGTTCGCGCGGAGGACACTCCTGGTGGAGGGTTGACGGTGGTGATCTCGCTGCCGGCCTGTACCGGCCGGGAACTCGTGGAAGCCGAACCGGCGGAGGAGGGGGTGGCGCGATGACTGCCGATCCAGCGGCGACGGTGCTGGTCGTCGACGATGAACCGCAGATCGTGCGGGCGTTGCGGATCAACCTCAACGCACGCGGGTACAAGGTGATCACCGCGCACGACGGGACCGCTGCGCTGAAAGCGGTCGCCGAAACGAAACCCGACGTGGTGGTGCTCGATCTCGGCCTGCCTGATCTTGATGGCACCGAGGTGATCGCAGGCCTGCGCGGCTGGACGACGGTGCCGATCATCGTGCTGTCCGCGCGCGGTGATTCGGCGGACAAGGTCCAGGCACTGGACGCCGGTGCGGACGATTACGTCACCAAACCGTTCGGCATGGACGAACTCCTGGCCCGCCTGCGAGCCGCGGTCCGCCGCTCGTCGGTCGGCGGCACGGACGGTGCGGAAGCGGTGGTGGACACCGGCTCGTTCACGATCGACCTGGCCGCGAAGAAGGTGCTGCGCGAGGGACGCGAGGTGCACCTGACCAAGACGGAATGGGGAGTGCTGGAACTGCTGGTCCGCAACCGCGGCCGGCTGGTGGCACAGAAACAGCTGCTGCACGAGGTGTGGGGGCCGTCGTATGAGACGGAATCCCATTATCTGCGGGTGTATCTGGCGCAATTGCGGCGGAAGCTGGAGCCGGAGCCTTCACGGCCGCGGCACTTGCTCACCGAACCTGGGATGGGGTACCGCTTCGAGGCCTGAGCTGCCAGAAAAGCCGTGAGGGGAACCCTGAGGGAATCAGATTCCCTCAGGGTTCCCCTCACGTACTTCAGCGGCTGGTGGAACTCGTCGGGTTGGTGTCCGAAGTGGACGCGCTCGGCGACGAGGACGACGACGGCTGGCCGCCGGTCGAACTGCTGCCAGAGCTGGGCGGCGGGCTGTCCGGAGGCGGCGACGAGGGGGTGCTCGGCGGGGTGGACGGCGTCGTCGAGGCCGTGGAGCTGGTCGGCGGTTTCGGCGTCGTCGGGTGGCTGGTCGGCGGGTCGCTGCGGTCCGACGTCGTGCCCGGCACCGGTTGCCCGCCACCAGGCTGGCCGCCGGGCTGACCGGCGTTCGGCGGAGGAGTGATCACGCTCGTCGTCGGCTTCCCGTCCGGGCCCACCGCCACCACCGTGGTCGGGGTCGGCGGGGAGGTCTGGCCGGGGGTCGGCGAGCCGGGGACGGTCATCGGGCCGCCGGGGACGGCGTTGCCCGGCACGACTACCTGGGAGCTGCCCTGCAGTCCGCCCTGGCCGCCGCCGGTGGTGTTCGTCGCGGTGTCGGTGACCGAGCCGGGGCCGGCGAGTTCGGCGACCGCGGCGAAGGCCGTCGCGACCACGAGGCCGCTGACGCCCAGGATCGCGTAGCCGGAGCGGCTCAGCCTCCCGCTCGCGCCCTTCGGCGGAGCGGTGGGGGCAGCGCTCACCGCGATCTCGGGCGACGCTGAGCTTGGTTCAGGCCCGTCGGGACGGGACATGCAGGCTCCTTAGAAGGGGTCAACGCTCAAGTCGAGGGGCGGCAACGGGGGAGCGGGGCTCCGGCCCCGGATGCCAGGCGGGAGGTTATCACTGCTCAGCACCCGTTCGCGCGACCGAGGGACGGGGCCGTCACCGTCCGCAGCCGGGGGTGTGCGGCAGGATGGGGCCGGTGAACGAGCAGGAATCGCCCGTCCGGCTGGCCGCCTGGGTGCACGGGCAGGTGCAGGGTGTCGGTTTTCGCTGGTGGACCCGGAGCCGGGCGCTGGAACTCGGGCTGACCGGATTCGCCAGGAATCTCCCGGACGGCCGTGTCGAGGTGGTCGCGGAGGGTAGCCGGGGCAACTGTGCGCAGTTGCTGAGCGCGCTGCGCTCCGGAACCTCACCCGGAAGAGTGGATCAGGTAGTTGAACGCTGGACCGCCGCCAAGGGCGGGCTGGACGGGTTCGCCGAACGCTGAGGCGGGTGGGGCGGCTGCGGCTGACGGGGTGCTTGGGGTTGCCGGGGCGGTCGGTCCTGTGCTAGGCGCGCCCGGGCGGCCCGGCCTCCCACGGCGCCGGAGAACCCCCGGGTAGCCTGTCCCGAACCGGGGGAACCGGTAGCCATCCAGTACCCGTGGCCAAGAGGGGTCGGCAGCACGTGCACCTGAAAAGCCTGACGCTCAAGGGCTTCAAGTCCTTCGCCTCGGCGACCACGCTGCGCTTCGAACCCGGCATCACCTGCGTGGTCGGCCCGAACGGCTCCGGAAAGTCGAACGTCCTCGACGCGCTGCGCTGGGTCATGGGCACCCAGGGCGCGAAGGACCTGCGCGGCGGCAAGATGGAAGACGTCATCTTCGCCGGCACCGCGGGACGCGCCCCGCTGGGCCGCGCCGAGGTCACGCTCACCATCGACAACGCCGACGGCGCGCTGCCCATCGAGTACGCCGAGGTCTCCATCACCCGCCGGATGTTCCGCGACGGCGCGAGCGAGTACGAGATCAACGGCGACCGCTGCCGGCTGATGGACGTCCAGGAACTGCTGTCGGACTCCGGCATCGGCCGCGAGATGCACGTCATCGTCGGGCAGGGCCAGCTGTCGGCGATCCTGGAATCCAAGCCCGAGGAGCGGCGCGCGTTCATCGAGGAGGCCGCGGGCGTCCTCAAGCACCGCAAGCGCAAAGAGCAGACCCTGCGCAAGCTCAACAACATGCAGGGCAACCTCGACCGGCTCACCGACCTCACCACCGAACTGCGCCGCCAGCTCAAACCGCTGGGCAAACAGGCCGAGATCGCCCGCAAGGCCCAGTCGGTGCAGTCCGACCTGCGCGACGCCCGGCTCCGGCTGCTCGCCGACGACCTCGTCACCCAGCGCGAGTCCATCCAGCGGGACGAAGCCGACGAGCGCACCGCCCGCCAGCGCCGCGCCGAGGTCGAGCAGGCGTTGGAAATCGTGTCCGCGGAAGAAACCGAGCTGGAGGCTTCGCTCGCCGAGGACGCGCCGCGGCTGCAGATCGCGCAGGAGACTTGGTACAAGCTGTCCGCGCTCACCGAGCGGTTGCGCGGCACCGTGCGGCTGGCCGTCGAACGGCAGCGGCACCTTTCTTCCGACGTCTCCGCGCCTACCGGTGGCCGCGACCCGGAGGAGCTGCTCGCCGAGGCCGAACAGGTCGCGGAGCGCGAGCAGGAGCTGACCGAAGCGGTCATGGAGGCCCGCGAACTTCTCGCGGAAACCGTGCTGCGCCGGGAAGATCTCGAACAGCGGGTGCAGGCCGCGGAGCGCGCGCACTGGGCCGCGGTCCGGGCGATCGCCGACCGTCGCGAGGGCATGGCGAAGCTGACCGGTCAGGTCGAAGCGTTGCGCAGCAAGAACGGCGCGACCGCGGAAGAGGTCGACCGGCTCACCGTCGGGCTGCAGGAAGCCGCCGAGCGCGCGGAAATCGCGGTCGAGGAGCTGGAAGAAGCCAAAGCCGTTGGCGGCACGGAAGAATCCGACGACGCCGAGCTGCAGCAGCGCCACGACCGCGCGGTGGAGGCGAACAACGCCGCCAAGGCTCGCGTCGAAGAACTGGTGAAGGCCGAGCGCGGTTCCGAGCGCGAGATCGCGTCGGAGAAGGCCCGCGTCGAGGCGTTGTCGATGGGGCTCAAGCGCAAGGATGGCGCGGGCGCGCTGCTCGGCGCGTCCGCGGAATTGCCGGGCCTGCTCGGTTCGGTCGCCGCGTTGCTGACCGTGCAGCCGGGGCACGAGGTCGCGCTGGCCGCCGCGCTCGGACCGGTGGCCGACGCGGTCGCGGTGTCCGGCGGCGAGAACGCGCTGTCCGCGCTGAAGTACTTGAAGGAAACCGATTCCGGCCGCGCCGGGATCGTGCCGGCCGGTGCTGGGTCCACTGTGGACACCAGCTCGTGGCCGCCGCTGCCCGAGGGCGCCCGCTGGGCTCGCGAGGTCGTCAGCGCGCCGGAGCAGTTGCGTCCCGCCGTCGAGAAGGCGCTGGACCGCCTCGCGCTGGTGCCGGACCTGGAAGGCGCGCGTCAGCTCGTGGCGCAGCACCCGCAGGTGCGGGCGGTCACCGCTGAGGGCGATGTCTTCGGGGCCGACTGGATCGCCGGTGGTTCCGCCGCTCGCGAGAGCGTGATCGAGGTCCAGGCGGCGGTCGACGAGGCGCAGGAACGTTTGCGTACGGCGGAACGCGCGCTGGAGCAGTACTCCGCCGAACTGGAAGGCGCCCGCGCCGAGCAGCAGTCCCGGCGCGAAGAGGTCGGGCAGGCGAAGGACGCGCTGGGCGAAGCCAAGGTGCGCAAGGCCCGTTCCTCCGAGCGGCTCAACCGGTTGCAGCAGGCGGCGCGGTCCGCGCAGGCCGAGGTCGAACGGCTCACCCAGCAGCGTGCGAAGGTCGAGCAGAGCCGCGAGCAGGCGCTGGAACAGTTGGCAGAGCTGGAAGAACGCCTCGCCGCGGTCGCCGAGCAGCCGGTCGAAGACGACCCGGACACTGCCGAGCGCGACGAGGCTGCCGAGCAGCTTGCCGTGGTGCGGCAGGAAGAAGTCGAAGCGCGGCTCGCGCAGCGCACCGCCGAGGAACGCGCGCGCAGCATCGCCGGGCGCGCGGAATCGTTGCGCCGCGCGGCCTACGCCGAGCAGCAGGCCCGCGAGCGCGCGGCCAAGGCCCGGGAAGCGCGCGAGCGTGGCGCGGAAATCGCGAACGCGGTCGTCAACGCCGGTGAATTCGCGCTGGAGCGGATCGAGCTGTCCGTGCAGCGCGCGGCTGCCGAGCGCGACGAAGCCCAGGCGCAGCGCCAAACCCGCGAAACCGCGCTCACCGCGGTGCGCGCGAAGGTGCGCGAGCTGTCCGGTGAACTCGAGAAGCTGACCGACGCCGTCCACCGCGACGAGGTGCTGCGCGCCGAGCAGAAGCTGCGGCTGGAAACGCTGGAAGCGAAGATCGCCGAGGACTTCGGCATCGGGCTGGCGGACCTGGTCGAGGAGTACGGGCCGAACGTGCCGGTGCCGCCGAGCGCGGGCGAGATGGCCGAGTACGAGGCGGCCAAGGAGCGCGGCGAGGACGTCACCCCGCCGCCGCCGATGCCGTACGACCGCGACACCCAGGCCCGCCGCGCCAAGCGCGCGGAGAAGGACCTGACCCTGCTGGGCAAGGTGAACCCGCTGGCGCTGGAGGAATTCGCGGCGCTGGAGGAGCGGTACAAGTTCCTCTCCACCCAGCTGGAAGACCTCAAGGACACCCGCAAGGACCTCGAGGCCGTCATCAAGCAGGTCGACGAGAAGATCCTGGAGGTCTTCACCTCGGCCTACGCCGACGTGGCGCGCGAGTTCGAGACCGTCTTCGGCGTCCTGTTCCCCGGCGGCGAGGGCCGGATGGTGCTCACCGAGCCGAACGACCTGCTCGCCACCGGCGTCGACGTCGAGGCGCGCCCGCCGGGCAAGAAGGTCAAGCGGCTGTCGCTGCTGTCCGGCGGCGAAAAGTCGCTGGTGGCGGTCGGCATGCTGGTGGCGATCTTCCGCGCCCGCCCTTCGCCCTTCTACGTGATGGACGAGGTCGAGGCGGCGCTGGACGACACCAACATGCGCCGGCTGATCGGCCTGCTGGAGCAGCTGCGCGATTCGTCGCAGCTGATCATCATCACGCACCAGAAGCCGACGATGGAGATCGCCGACGCGCTGTACGGCGTGAGCATGCAGGGCGACGGCATCACGAAGGTGATCTCGCAGCGGCTGCGCACCGCGGAAGAGGAACCCGTCCCGGCTTCCTGAGCGGGGTTGCGCCGTTCAGCCGATCCTGCCCGAACGGGCAGGCCTTGCCGGACTGCTGTCCGATCGGCCAACTGCTGCCGGATCCGTGCGTCTTCAGGGGTGTTCGCAAGCACCACATCCTGGAGGGGATTCGACAATGCGCACCATCGTGGCCCGCACCCTGATTTCCGGTTCGCTGCTCGGCGCCGCCCTCGCGGTCGCCGCGTGCGGCGGCGGCTCGCCGACCGGGCAGGCCGCAGCCGCGCCGACTGCGCTCTCGGCCGCGCCGACCGCTTCTTCCGTGGCCGCACCGACTTCTTCTGCGACGCCCACGCCGTCCGCCCAGGCCCCGGCGCACCAGAGCAAGCCCAAGCCGCACTCGACCCCGGCCAAGGAGCAGCCCGGCGACCGCTTGCCGGGCAAGGGAGAACTCGGCAACGGCGCGGACTGCGGCCCCATCGACGGCCCCGGCGGCAAGGTCGACGTGGTGACCGAGGCGATGCCCGCCGGCACCGTCGGCTGCACCGAGGCGATCAACGTGATGTCCGACTATCTGGCCCAGGCGCCGACCAAGGCCGAGGGCAGCGGGCGTTTCCTCGACGTCGACGGCTGGAACTGCGGATACGACGGCGGAAACGGCGGCAGCAAGCAGATTTTCTGCGGCAGCAAGGGGCTTTCGTTCCACGGCAAGGCGGTGTGAGCGCGGCACTTTTCCCTCGCGCCCCGGGTACGAACGGGTAGAAGCGGGCACCGTGGCTGTCCGCTCGCCGTCCGGGGCTGGCACGGTCGGTCTTGTCCGGCGGCGCGGTTGAGCCGGGCGCACCTTCAAGGCAGCACTGGGAGAAAGGTTCCACAGCGATCATGCCTTCACTCGTCAAGAGACTCGCGATCGGCGGCGCCGCGGCGCTCGCGCTGGCCGTCACCGTTCCGGCCGGTCAGGCGTTCGCCATCGACCGGGTCGCGTGCAACGGCCGCACCGACTTCGTCCAGCTGCGCCTCGCGGGCGGAAGCCCGTGGGACGGCAGCGATGTCGCCTGCTTCGCCAACAGCGGCGCGACGTACGTGGACCTGGGCGGCGTCACCCGGGTCGACTCCGGCAACAACTCCGTCACCCTGTACTGGGACGGCGGCCGGACCGACCTCGGCCGCTGGCAGGGCGGCGACCTGAACTTCGTGCACGTGCGGCAGGTCGTGATCCACTAAGCGATTCCGCCGGCGGCCCGGCTTTCCCGCATCGAGGGGAGGCCGGGCCGTTCGCTGTCACACTGCCGACCCGGCGTTGGCCCCATAGAGTGAATCCGGCCGAACGGCGGCCGAGAGCCGGGGAGGTACTTCTTCATGCGCGCGATGGTGCCCAAAGCCGTTGTCACGGCGTCGATTCTCGCGTTCGGCGCCCTGCTCTCGGCTTGCGGCGGGAGCAGCGACCCGGCGGCCGCCGTCTCGTCCCCGCCGTCGGTCGCGCTCACTGTCACGTCCGTGCCGGCGAGCCCCCTGCCGAGCAGCAAAGCAGCGCCGTCGAGCAAGACGCACAGCCCGGGCGAATCCCAGGACAGCAGCTCGGACGCCGGGGAAACGGTCGGCCCGCCGGTCGACTGCGGCCCGATCGACGCGCCCAACGGAAAGGTCGGCCTGGCCGCCGCCGAGACCAAGGCCGGTCGCCCTGGCTGCACCGAGGCGATCAACGTGATCACCCAGTACTTCGAGGACGCGCCGAAAAAGGCCGAGGGCACCGCGCACGTGCTGAACGTGAACGGCTGGCGGTGCATGGCCGACACCGGCGCGCAGGGCAGCGGCCGGATCGGCTGCGACAAGGACGGCATGGTCTTCTACACGCAGCCGTAAACGTCGTGAGTGGCGTTGCCGGTTCTAACCGGCAACGCCACTCACGAGCCTTGCTAGGCAGGGGTTTCCGCGGGCTCCTCGACCTGCTCGACGTTCGGGTCGGCACCGCGCCGCCGCAGCGACAGCAGCCCGCCCACGATCAGCGTGATCAGCACGCCGGCGAAGGTGTACCAGTAGGTCGCCAGCGGCACGAGCGTCTTCGTCGCCGCGCCGAACTGGATGTGCACCTCGGTGGTCGCCTTGTCGAATTTCACGAACAGGATCAGGAACGCCATCCCGACCACCGAGCAGGCGAACGCGATCACCGCGTCGGACTGGCGGGCCTTGCGCACCAGCAGTCCGAGGAAGAACGACCCGAGCAGCGCGCCGTAGGTGTAGCCGACGATTCCGAGGCCCTGCTGGATCACCGGGTCCTTCGAGTTGGTGAACATCGAGGCGAACACCGCGAACACGGCCGCCCAGATGAGTGTCCACATGCGACCGTGCCGGAGCAGTTTCGCGTCCTCGATCGATTTGTGCGTGAACCGCTGGTAGAGGTCGGCGATCGTGGAGGTGGACAGCGCGTTGAGCGCGGACGCGAGCGCGCCCATGGTCGACGCGAGAATGCCGGCGATCAAGAGCCCGGCGAGGCCGACCGGAAGGTCGTTGACGATGAAGTTGGAGAACACGTCGTCGCCGGACATCTTCCCGGCCGCGACCGCGGTGGCCGTCGAGCCGGTCTTGCCGCCGGTGTAGACCCACAGCATCGCGCCGACGAGCAGGAACAGCGCGAACTGGATGAACACGACGATGGACGAGCCGATCAGCGCGCGCTGGCCGTCGCGCAGGTTCCGGCAGGAGAGCAGGCGGCCGACGATCAGCTGGTCCGCGCCGTGCGAGGCCATCGACAGGAACGCGCCGCCGACTACCGCGCAGAGGAACGCGTACGGGTTGGTGAGCAGGTTCGACGCGAAGTCGGTGAGCTGGAACCTGCCCTGGCTCGAAGCGATCTGCGTCCAGCCGGACGGCAGCTTCGTGGACAGGAAGATCACCGCGCCGATCGCGCCGAGGATGTAGAGCGACCACTGGATGACGTCCACCCAGATCACCGACTTGATGCCGCCGACGAACGCGTAGACCACGGTCAGCGCGGTCAGCAGCACGACGATGTGCCAGTACTCGGTGTGGATGCCGTAGTGGCCGAGGATCGCCTTGATCGGGATCGCCCCGGCGAACAGCCGCAGCCCCTCGGCGAGCAGCCGCGTCACCACGAAGGTGACCGACGCGGTGCCCTGCAGCCCGCGGCCGAAGCGGCGGCCGAGGAATTCGTACGCGCTCACGTAGTTGCCGCGGAAGTAGCGCGGCAGCAGCACGAACGCGGCGATCACGCGGCCGATGATGTAGCCGAACGCGACTTCGAGGAACAGGAAGGCGCTGCCGAACACGAGCCCGGGCGTCGAGATGACGGTGAGCGTGGACGTCTCGGTGGCCACCACCGAGAGCGTGACCGCCCACCACGGCATGCTGCGCTCGCCGACGAAGTAGTCGTTCGCGGACTTCTGTCTGCGTCCGACCAGCACGCCGATGACCGGCATCGCCGCGAGGTACACGATGACGATCACCAGATCGACTGGATTCATGGGGTTCTCCTACCGTGGTTGCCCGGATTCCGCGACCCGGAGCCGGGTCGCGGCGCCCCCCAGCGGGGCGGGGAGATTCAGGGGCGCCGCACCCGGCGTCAGCGCGCCGAGCAGGCGGGGACCGCTCGCGCCGGTGGCCGAGGGCAGCGTCGCCGGGACGCCGCACCAGCTCAGCCAGCCGAGCAGCGCGGTCAAGTAGGCCTCTTTGCCGGAGCCGGGGAGGCCGAGGTCGTCGCTGGTGCGGAGCGCGCCTTCGGGAAGATGCCGCGCCAGCGCGGCCATGGTCGCCGGGTTCGCGACGCCGCCGCCGGACGCGACAACGGTCGCGACGTCGTGCCGCCGGCATTCCGCGGCGACCGTCGCGGCGGTCAGTTCGGTGAGCGTCGCCAGCAGGTCCTCCGCGGACAACGACGGCAGGCCGGACAGGGCTGCGTTCAGGTATCCGCCGTGGAAGTGCTCTTTTCCAGTGGATTTCGGCGGAGGGGCGGCGAAATAGGGGTCGGCGAGCAACCGGTCGAGCAGGTCCTTCCGGACCGAGCCGGCTAGCGCGAGCCGTCCGTCGACGTCGGCGGACAGCTTGCCGTCGCTGACGTGGGCGGCGGCGAGATCGAGCAGCGCGTTGGCCGGGCCGGTGTCGTACGCGAGCACCTTGTCCGACTGCGTGACCACGGTGATGTTCGCGATGCCGCCGAGGTTGAGCGCGGCCACCGGACGTCCGGTGTCCTCGGCGAGGCCGCGCAGCCACATCGCGTCGAGCGTGCTCGCCAGCGGCGCGCCCTGACCGCCCGCGGTGATGTCGCGGATGCGGAGGTCGGCGATCACCGGCACGCCGGTGCGCTCGGCGATCCACGCCGGCTGGCCGAGCTGGAGCGTGCCGAGCGCGACGCCGTTTTCGACCCAGTGGTAGACGGTCTGGCCGAGCGAGGCGATCACGTCCACCGGCCCGTACGCGGCGATCCCGCGCGCGGCCGCGTCCGCGAACGCCTGGCCGACCCGGGTGTCGAGGACGGTCAGCTGCCGCGCGCTGCTCGGCCGCGGCGGGAACGCGTCGAGGAGGTCCGCGCGGAGGTCGGCGGGATAGGGCACGTCGAGCTCGCCGAGCGGGGTGAGGACGACGGTCCCGTCGTCTTCGCGGATTTCGGCGACCGCGACGTCGATCCCGTCCACGGACGTGCCCGACAGCAGCCCGAGGACGCGGAAACAGTGGCCGGCGGGGGTGGTCATCCGATGTGGTCTAGTCAACGCGGAAGGGGTGGCGCAAGACGCTTCGTGGAGTCTTGGCCGAATCGGAACCGTTCGCGTTACTCGTTGGCCTCGCGGTGGGGTGTCCGGTGGCTTGTGCACGCGGATGACAGGATGGTGGCGTGTCGAGCACCTGGTTCTGGATCGTTGTCGTCGCCGTCGTCGTCCTGGTCGCCGTGCTGGTGTCCGGGCTGCTCATCGCGCGCAAGCGGCGGATCAGCATCGCCGAACAGCGCAAGGTCGAGGAGAAGCCGAAGGGCGGCGGGTACGCCGCGAGCGGCGGGATCTCCTTCGCGTCCGGCGGAACGGCCGTCGAGGCGAAACCCGAGCCTGCTCCTTCGCCGGAGCCTTCGCCCGATCCGGTGGTCGAGCACCCCGTCGAGGACCGGCCGGAAGTCGACGGCCAGCCCGCGGTCGGCGACGACGCCGCGGTCCCGCGCGACTCCGACCAGCGCACGGTGCGCGACGTCAAGCTCCCCGAACCGGTCGAGGAAGAAGCTCCCGAAGCGGTCGTGCCGGGAACGGTCGAGCCGATCGAGGAGATCGAGTCCCCGACCGGCCGGCTCGAGCGTCTGCGCGGCCGCCTGTCGAAGTCCCGCTCGGTGTTCGGGCAGAGCCTGCTGGGCCTGCTCGGCGGCGGCGACCTGGACGAGGACTCGTGGCAGGACGTCGAAGACACGCTGCTCATGGCGGACCTCGGCGCCGCCACGACGACCCAGATCGTGGACCGCCTGCGCGACGAACTGAACCGCCGCGCGGTGCGCACGTCGGACGAAGCCCGCGAACTGCTGCACGAGGTGCTGACCGCGGCGCTGTCCACGGACGCCGAGCGCTCGGTCCGGGCCCTCCCGCACGAGGTAGACGGCAAGAAGCAGCCCGCGGTGGTCCTCGTGGCGGGCGTGAACGGCACCGGCAAGACCACGACGACCGGCAAACTCGCGCGAGTGCTGGTGGCCCAGGGCGGCACCGTGGTGCTGGGCGCGGCCGACACGTTCCGCGCCGCGGCCGCCGACCAGCTGCAGACCTGGGGCGAACGCGTGGGCGCCTCGGTGGTGCGAGGCAAGGAAGGCGCAGACCCGGCGGCAGTCGCGTTCGACGCGGTCAAGCAGGGCATCAGCGAGGGCGTGGACACAGTCCTGGTCGACACCGCGGGCCGCCTCCACACGAAGACCGGCCTGATGGACGAACTCGGCAAGGTGAAGCGAGTCGTGGAAAAGCAGGCGCGAGTGGACGAGGTCCTGCTCGTGCTGGACGCGACGACCGGACAGAACGGACTCGCGCAGGCCCGGGTGTTCGCCGAGGTCATCGACGTGACGGGCATCGTCCTGACCAAACTGGACGGCACCGCCAAGGGCGGGATCGTGTTCCAGGTCCAGAAGGAACTGGGAGTGCCGGTGAAGCTGGTGGGGCTGGGCGAGGGGCCGGATGACCTGGCACCGTTCGAGCCTGGGGCGTTCGTGGACGCTTTGCTGGGCTGATTCCCCCAGACGGGTGAAGATCGGCTAAAGCGGACATTCCCTGCAGGGTGGCCTGCCACGGTGGGTAGCGGCGCAGCTACGACCACGAGGGGTGGGCATGTCGGGCGGGTTTGGCGCGGTCCCGGAAGAACTGTTCCGGACGGCGAATTCGATCGGGGATGTGATCGGCAGCGCCGCGGGCCTGCTGTGGCAAGGGCCGAGCGGCGACTACGGGCATCGAGGGGTCCAAGCTGGGTGGGCCGGGTTCGTCGAAGAAATCCAGGCCGAGGTCGCCCGGCTGACCGAGATCGCCGAGGGGCACGGCGACGACCTGCGGACGGCGGCGGGGAAGTACGCGGAGTCCGACGCCGCCGCGACCGGGACGATCGGCAAGTTCGGCTCGGGGCTCGGCGACCTCTTCGGCGACACTGCCGGAGGCGTGACCCCCTTCGCCGGAGCCGAAGCGCAAGCCGAAGCCAAGATCGGCAGCAGGCTCGAGGGCGCTCCGGGCGGAGGGTTCACCGGAGGCCTCACACCGAGCCAGCTGGACGAGCGTCTCGGCGAGCCCGAAGGCGGACTGCACGACGTTCCCGGAGGCGGCTGGACCGGCGGCGCGACCGGACGGATCAGCGGGTCGATCGACGACGACGGGCCGATGCGGATCATGAGCCCGGAGCGTTCCCGGCAGCTCTTCCCCGATTCCTCGGGCAAGCCCGCCGGCCGCGACGAGATCGGGCCGGTCTTCTGATGGGCGCGGAACTCGGGCAGACCACCGACCCGAAAGCCTTGATCCCCGGCGAGCCGCAGCTGCTCTCCGGCGACCTGAAAGACCTGGTGCGCAACATCGACAAGATGGCCGGGATTTCCGAAGGGCTCGGCGGGATCGCCCCTCGGGAGTGGTCCGGCGACGCGGCGGACCGCTTCCGGGAGATCTTCGGGCAGGAGCCGAAGAACTGGATCGAGACGATCGGCGTCCTCGGCAAAGGCGCGACCGCGCTCGCCGACTACGGCGACGCGCTGACGTGGAGCCAGAGCGAGGCGCAGCGGGCGATCGAACTCTTCACCCAGGCGCAAGCGGCCTCGCGGGCCGCGGCCGCGGACCACCAGGTGCAGATGCTGCAGGCCAGCTCGATCGGAGAGGCGATCGCTCCGCTCGTGGATCCCGGCCGGGCCGCCATGTCCGAGGCGCAGCAGATCCTCGAGAACGCGCGCGGCAAGCTCGAACAGGTCGGCGGCATGACCGCGGAGGCCCTCGGCTTCAGTCGCGACGAGGACGGCTCGTACTCGAAGGACGTCGGCAAGGGCAAGGAATTCGGCGCCGACCACCGAAAAATGGTCGACCAGTGGAACGACGAGAAGGGCAAGTTCGAGGAAAAAGACCCGGGCGGGTGGCAGAAGAGCCGCTTCGGCAAGAGCTTCAAGGGCGAATTCGGCAGCCAGTCGGACGGGATGTTCGGCGACAAGATCGGCAGCCTCCTGGAGTCGCTCGGGATCGACACCCACGAATCCACTGTCTCGGCCGAGGCGGGCGTGGACCTGCTCGACGGTTCGCTCGAAGGCAAATTCGGGTCCGAGCAGTTCGGCGGCAGCGGGAAGATCGGGGGCGCGGTGCTCGGCGCGAACGCCGAGGCGCACGCGGGCGCGAGCATCCTGGGCGTCAACGCCGGCGCCTCGGCCGAGGCGTATCTGGCGAAGGGCAGCGCCGAGGGCGAACTGCACCTGTCCGACCACGCGGGCTTGAAGGGCTCCGCCGAAGGCGAGATCGGGGCCAGCGCTTCCGCGGAAGGTTCGATCGGCGTGACCGGAGCCCAGGGCAATGCCGAGGCATTTGTCGGCGCCAGGGTCGAAGGCGACGTCAGCGCCGAAGTCGGCGGCGTGTCGGCCGGTGTGCACGGCGAAGCCTGGGCCGGTGCGGGCGTGGAAGCGAGCGGCCAGGTCGGCATGGGCGACGACGGCAAGTTCCACCTCGGCGCCTCCATCGGCGTCGGTCTCGGCATCGGCGGCAAGATCGGATTCGACATCGCGATCGATCCGGGCGAGGTCGTGGACACGGTGAAGGACGTCGCCGACGATGTCGGCGAGGTGGTTTCCGACGTGGGGAATGGCATCTCCAACGCGGCGGGGGCCGTCGCCGACTTCCTAGGCTTCTGAAAACCAGACCCAGATTCGGAGAAACGCAGTGGCATCCACTATTCCGGTTCCGATCCAGTTCTCGTTGCCCGAGGGCTGGCAATCGGTGCCGCCGGACGAGGTCGGAGCCCCGGGCGCGGCGTTCGTCGCGCTGAAGGCGTCCTCGGCGCGGGACGGGTTCACTCCCAACATCTCGATCACCGGCGAGATCCGGGAAAACGCCGTCCTCACGGAGATCGGCGACGAAGCGGTCGAGAAACTGCGCGCGGCCGGCGCTGCCGACGTCCGGCTCGGCAGGCGGAACGAGGTCGGCTCGGACTCGGATCCCGCTTTGACCCAAGCGGTGAAGCTCACGATCCCGTTGCGGGGCAAACCCGCCGACCTCGTGCAGTTCCAGGTGTTCATGCTGATGCGGGACCAGCGGGAGCCCGAGCGGAGCGCGGTGCTGCACGTGGTGCTGTCCGCGTTGCTCGAGGACCAGTTCGAGCACGTGATCGGCGATTTCCAGAAGTTCCTTGCCACCATCGAACCGGAGAAGCCCACCCGATGAACGAAACAGCCCGGCAGCTGCTCGCCCGGATCGAAGCGATCGATTCCGCGGCGACGGACAACCGGCTGCGCGCCGAGGCCTATCAGCGCATGAACGACGAACTCAAGGAAACTCAAGGACAGGCGACGTCTCCCGACGGCGCGGTGACGGTCGTGGCCGGACCCGGCGGCGGGATCACCTCGATCACCTTCAGCGAGGGTTCGTCCGAAACCGCCAGGGAGGTGCTCGCCGCGGACGTGCTGCGGGCGATTTCCGAAGCGCAGGCGAACGTCGCGAGGGCTCAGGCCGACGTCGTTCGCCGAGGGCTCGGCGACACCGAATTGCTCGACCGCGTCCTGGACTCGGACGAGGAGTTGTTCGGCGCCTCCCGCCCTTCGTCACTCGGCGCCGTGCCCGAGCCGGTCGCTGCGCCGGGCAGTCGGCCGCTGCCTGCTTTCGCCGGCCGGGGCCCGCGCGTGGCGGACGACGAGTTCGAACCGGTCGACATCTTCGATGACGGGGACGAGCGGCGGCGATGAGCGTCGCGCTGATTTTGGTGATCGTCATCGGCGGCACGCTCCTCATGGCCGGGGCGCTCGTCTGGTTCCTGGTCTGGAACAGCCGTTCCTACAAACGCGACCAGGAACAAGCCATGGCCCGGCTGCAGCAGGAGATCCAGCGGCGCGGGTGGCGGTACGAGGAACGCAACGACGCCTATTGCGCCTATTTCGACGAGGGCGACCGCTACATCGAGCGAAACGCGGTGGAGCAGGCGATGAACCCGCTCGGGCCGTACTTGAACCGGCGGGAGATCTACGAGGCGCGCGAGATCGTCACCGGGACTCATCGCGGCAGGCCGTTTCTCGCCGGGGCTTTCCGGGTGCGGACGCCGATGCAGGGCGAGACCAACACCCTTCGCGTGATTTGGGTGCGCGGCCCGGGAACCGGCCCGGCGTTGCAGATCAGCCGCGTCGCTGAGTTGTCCAGCCGGGTCAACGCGCAGATCGGGCAGGGCGACGTGCAGACCGGCGACGCCGAGTTCGACCTCCGGTACGAGGTGCGCAGCGGGAACGCCGATTTCGCCCGTGCCGTACTGAATCCGGTCGTCACCGCGTTCCTCAAAACCGATCCGCGCAAGTTCCGCGGGTTCGCGCTGGTCGGCGGGAAGCTCGACTTCTTCGACCAGGTCAGCGATCACCGAGACCCGAAGGTCCTGCTCCCTGCCCTCGATCTCCGCTGCGACCTTCTCGACCGCATCCCGAATTCCGTCTGGCACTAGGAGAAATCCATGCGTTCCTGGATCCTGCTCGCCGCCTGCGCGCTGGTTCTCGCCGGTTGTTCCGCGCACGTGAGCGTCGGCAAGGAGGTCTCCAAGGAGAACTTCGAAAAGGGCATCTCCGACGCTCTCCAGCAGTCCATCGGCAAGCGGCCGGACACCGTCGCCTGCCCGGGACCGATCAAGGCTGTCGAGGGGGAGTCGATGCGCTGTGTCCTCACCGCGGGTGGACAGAAAGTCGGGCTCACCGCGAAAATCGGCGCGGTGAACGGCACCGAGGTGAAGTACAACGTCCAGGTCGATCAGAAACCCATGCAGTGACCCGCGTAACCCTCCGCCCGCTCACCGAAGCCGACCGGTCGCGAGTGCACGAGATCCTCTCCGCCCCGGAAGTTTCGCAGTGGTGGGGCGATCCCGACGAGGAAACCGACGGGCTTCTCGCCAAGGACGAGGAACACGCCTACGCCATCGAGCACAACGGCCAGACCGTCGGCATCATCCAGAGCTGGGAAGAAACCACCCCCCGCTACCGGCACGCCGGGATCGACCTCGCTGTGCACCCTGGCCACTACGGGCTCGGCTCGGTTCGGAGGCGATCCGGGTCCTCGCCCAGCGTCTGTTCGACCAGGGGCACCATCGGATCACCATCGATCCGGCGGCGGCCAATCACCGTGCGATTCACGTGTACGAGAAGCTCGGTTTCCGCCGCGTCGGGATTCTCCGCGACTACGAGCAAGGGCCGGACGGCACCTGGCACGACGGTCTGCTGATGGACCTCCTCAAAGGCGAACTCAAAAGCGAACTCAAGTAACCGGCAGCTGCTGCGAAAGCTGGTCCGCCACCTTCTGCACCACCGGCGCGATGTGGCTCACCGCGTCCGCTGTCAGGCGGCCGGACGGGCCCGACACCGACACCGCGGCGGGCACTGGCGCGCCGGGGATCGCGACGGCGATGCAGCGCACACCCAATTCCTGCTCTGCCTCGTCGAGGGCGTAACCCTGTCCGGCGATCTTCTTCAGCTCCACCGCCAGCGCGTCCGGGTCGGTGAAGGTGTGCTCGGTGTACGCGGGCATCCCGGTGCGTTCCAGCAGCGACGCGACCTCGTCGGCGGGCAGTTCCGCCAGCATCGCCTTGCCCACGCCGGTGCCGTGCGGCAGGAGACGCCGGCCGACCTCGGTGAACATGCGCATCGAGTGCTTCGAGGGCACCTGTGCGACATACACCACCTCGTCGCGTTCCAGCACCGCCAGGTTCGCCGTCTCGCCGACCTCCTCGACCAGCTCCACCAGCAGCGGCCGTGCCCACGCGCCGAACTGCATGCTGGCGTTCTCGCCGAGCCGGATCAGCCGGGCGCCCAGCGCGTAGTGCCGGTTGGTGTTCTGCCGGACGTAGCCCAGCGACACCAGCGTGCGGATCAGCCGGTGGATCGTCGGCATCGGCAGCCCGGACAGGGTCGCCAGCTCCGACAGGCTGGCCTCGCCGCCGGTGTCCGCCAGGTGCTCCAGCAGCTCGAACGCGCGCTGCAGGGACTGGACGCCGCCGTCTCGTCCGCTCTTCTCAGCCGCCACCAGTGGTCCTCCTCACAGACCCGATTGATGTTCCGCTATGCAGAAACTATAGTCCGTCAGGTAAAAACCGTAGGGACGTTATCCAAAGCACTACTCGGGGTGTTGCGCATGTCTGAGGTCCAGGTTCTCGGCGGGTCCGTCGAGCGTGGGGACGAGATTCTGACGCCGGAAGCCCTCGCTTTCGTAGCGGGCTTGCACGACGAGTACGCCGCGCGGCGCGACGAACTCCTCGTCGCGCGGGGCAAGCGGCGCGAGGAGGCCCGGACCACCGGCCGCCTCGATTTCCTCGCCGAGACCAAGGAGATCCGCGAGGGCGACTGGCAGGTCGCGGGCGCGCCGGAAGCGCTGCGCGACCGCCGCGTGGAGATCACCGGCCCGACCGATCGCAAGATGACCATCAACGCCCTCAACTCTGGCGCCAAGGTGTGGCTCGCCGACTTCGAGGACGCCAACACGCCGCACTGGGCGAACGTGGTGGGCGGCCAGGTCAACCTGTCCGACGCGATCCGCGGCACCATCACGCTCGACCAGAACGGCAAGCACTACGAGCTGAAGCCGGACGTCGAGCACGCCACCATCGTGGTCCGCCCGCGCGGCTGGCACCTCGACGAGCGCAACCTGACGTTCGGCGGCCGCAAGGGCGTCGGCGCGCTGGTCGACTTCGGCCTCTACTTCTTCCACAACGCGCAAGAGCTGCTCAACCGCGGCAAGGGCCCGTACTTCTACCTGCCGAAGATGGAAAGCCACCTCGAAGCGCGGCTGTGGAACGACGTGTTCACGCACGCGGAGAAGGCGCTCGGCATCCCGCACGGCACCGTCCGCGCGACCGTGCTGATCGAGACCATCCCGGCCGCGTTCGAGATGGAGGAGATCCTCTACGAACTGCGCGAGCACGCCTCCGGCCTCAACGCGGGCCGCTGGGACTACCTGTTCAGCGTCATCAAGTACTTCCGCGACGCGGGCGAGAAGTTCGTGCTGCCGGACCGCAACTCGGTCACCATGACCGCGCCGTTCATGCGCGCCTACACCGAACTGCTCGTGCGCACCTGCCACAAGCGCGGCGCGTTCGCGATCGGCGGCATGGCCGCGTTCATCCCGAGCAAGGACCCGGAAGTCAACAAGGGCGCCTTCGACAAGGTGCACGCCGACAAGTCGCGGGAGGCCGCGGACGGCTTCGACGGTTCGTGGGTCGCGCACCCGGGCATGGTCGCACTCTGCAAGGAAGAGTTCGACAAGGTCCTCGGCGACCAGCCCAACCAGCTGGGCCGCACTCGCGACGAGGTGAGCGTGACCGCCGACCAGCTGCTGGACGTCGCCTCGACGCCGGGCAGCGCCACCGCGGCCGGTCTGCGCGCGGCGGTCGACGTCGGCATCCGCTACCTGGCCTCATGGCTGGGCGGCAACGGCGCGGCGGCGATCCACAACCTCATGGAGGACGCCGCCACGGCCGAGATTTCGCGGTCGCAGGTGTGGCAGTGGGTCAAGAACGGCACGCAGCTGGACAACGGCGAGAAGGTCACCGCGGAGCTGGTGCGAGGCGTCGTCGCCGACGTCCGCGGCGAGCTGGCGGCGGAGGTCTCCGACGACCTGCTGAAGCCCGCGGTCGAACTGTTCGAGCAGGTCGCGCTGGCCGACGAGTTCCCGGACTTCCTGACCCTGCCGGCGTACGAGCACATCCAGTAATGGCTGGCGGACGACTCGCCGAGGACGTCTACCGCACCGCCGACGCGCGGTTGGCCGAGGCCGACGCGCGCGTGGCGGCGCGGTACCCCGGCGAGTCTCCGGGCCGTCGTCCGGTGCACACGGTGTACGTGCCGGCGTCGCAGTACCGCACGCGCTTGGTCGCCGACTGGGGCAAACAGGCGATGCGGGTCTTCGTCGAGCACGGCGACCTGCTGAACCTTGACCCGGCGGTGGCCGAGCGGGTCCGCGAGAAGCTCCTCACCGAGCCGATCGAGGACCTCCGCATCGACTTCGAGGACGGTTACGGCCGTCCCGGCGACGAAGCGGAGGACGCGGCCGCCGAGGCCGCCGGGCGCACCCTCGCGACCACCGGCGGCACCCCGTTCGTCGGAATCCGGTTCAAGAGCTTCGAAGCCGCGACGCGGCGGCGGGGCATCCGGACGCTCGACCTGTTCCTGTCCGGCTTGCTGTCCGAAGGATCGCTGCCGGACGGATTCGTGGTGACGCTGCCGAAGGTCACCGCGGTGGAGCAGGTCGAGGTCGCCGCGGAAGTGCTGGGGCGGCTGGAAACCGCGTACGGACTGGCGGACCGCGCGCTGCGGTTCGAGGTGCAGATCGAGACCGCGCAGTCGATCCTTTCGACCGACGGCACGGTCTCGGTCGCGCAGATCATCCAGGCCGCGGACGGCCGGTGTTCCGGGCTGCATTACGGGACCTACGACTACAGCGCGGGTCTCGGGATCAGCGCGGCGTACCAGAGCATGGCGCACCCCGCCGCCGACTTCGCGAAGCAGTTCATGCAGGTCGCGGCTGCCGGAACGGGCGTGCGGCTGTCCGACGGTTCGACCAACCGGCTCCCGGTGGGCGACGACCTGCCGGGCGCGTGGGCCGAGCACCTGCGCCTGGTGCGGCGGTCGCTGGAGAACGGCTTCTACCAGGGCTGGGACCTGCATCCGCACCAGTTGCCGACCCGGTACGCGGCGACGTACGCCTTCTACCGCGAGGGCGCCCCGGCGGCGGCCAAGCGGTTGCAGGACTACGCGTCGAAGACCTCCGGGGGAGTGCTGGACGAGCCCGCCACGGCGGAAGCGCTGGCCCGGTACCTGCTCGGCGGATTCCACTGCGGTGCGCTGGCGGAGTCGGAGCTGCCGTTCGAACCGGCGCGGCTGGATGCGTACGCGCGCCGACAAGCGTGAGTCGTGAGTGGCTAGGCCGGTTAGAACCGGCCTAGCCACTCACGAGGCAGGCACTCGCGATCGCCGCGGTGTCCCAGTAAAACGGCCGTACCTCGGCGATCCGCCCGTTCTCGATCCGGATCGCCTGGAGGATCGGGAACTCGAGGTCCCGCCCGGTCGCCCGCGTCCGGGCGCGCACCTGGGTGAGCACCACCGACGTCGCGCCGACGGAGAGGAACTCCTGGTCGCCGATGTCGAACGACTCCCAGATCCGGCTCATCTCGAGGAAGAACTTCTCCAGCCCGGCGTGGCCGTGCCAGTCGCCGCCGAACGGCAGCCCGGCGGCCTGGTGCAGTACGACATCCTCGGCGAAATACGGGGCCAGCGGGGCAAACGAAGCCGAACCGGGGCCGCCGGCGGCGAAATACTCGGCTTCGGCTTGATACATGCCATTGAGCACGGCTGCGGGATCAGTCACGGGCATCAGCCTGGCCGTCCCGGCCGGGCACCGCTGGCGGCAATCGGACTTCGCGGTCTCCGCACGTTCTGTCGGTCGCGCTGGGTAGACTTCACGCCGGTCTTTTCAGGGGCGGGAAAGGAAACACATGGCTGAGGAAACCGGGACGGTCGAAACGCTGGAGTTCCAGTCCGAGGCGCGCCAGCTGCTGCAGCTGATGATCCACTCGATCTACTCGAACAAGGACATCTTCCTGCGCGAGCTGGTCTCCAACGCCTCCGACGCGCTGGACAAGCTGCGGCTGGAGACGTACCGCGACAAGGATCTGCAGGCCGAGACCGACAACCTGCACATCGAAATCCTCCTCGACGCCGAGGCGCGCACCCTCACCGTGCGCGACAACGGCATCGGGATGAGCCGCGACGACGTCGTCAACCTGATCGGCACCATCGCGAAATCCGGCACCGCAGACTTCCTGCGCAAGCTGAAGGAGTCGAAGGAATCCGCCGGACAGGACCTGATCGGGCAGTTCGGCGTCGGCTTCTACTCGAGCTTCATGGTCGCCGACAAGGTCACGCTGGTGACGCGGCGCGCGGGCACGGACGAGGGCGTCCGCTGGGAATCCACCGGCGAGGGCACCTACACGATCGAGTCCCTCTCCGACGCGCCGCAGGGCACGTCGGTCACGCTGCACCTCAAGCCCGCCGACGACGAGGACCACCTCTACGACTACACGTCGCCGTGGAAGGTCCGCGAGATCGTCAAGCGCTACTCCGACTTCATCACCTGGCCGGTGCAGATGGCCAAAGAAGCCAAGGATGACGAGGAGAGCGGTCTCGAGACCGTCAACTCCATGAAGGCGCTCTGGGCGCGTTCGAAGGACGAGGTCTCCGACGAGGAGTACCACGAGTTCTACAAGCACATCAGCCACGACTGGACCGACCCGCTCGAGACGGTCCGGATGCAGGCCGAGGGCACCTTCGAGTACCAGGCGCTGCTGTTCCTGCCCTCGCGCGCGCCGGTCGACCTGTTCATGCGGGACGCGAAGCGCGGCGTGCAGCTGTACGTCAAGCGCGTGTTCATCATGGACGACTGCGAAGCGCTGATGCCGAACTACCTGCGCTTCGTGAAGGGGGTCGTCGACGCGGCGGATCTGTCGCTGAACGTGTCGCGCGAGATCCTGCAGCAGGACCGGCAGATCCGCGCGATCCGGCGGCGGCTGGAGAAGAAGATCCTCTCCACGGTCAAGACGATGATGACCGAGGACGCCGAGAAGTACGCGACGTTCTGGTCCGAGTTCGGCCGCGCGGTCAAGGAAGGCCTGATCGACGACCCGGAGAACCGGGAGCAGATCCTGGAGATCTCGTCGTTCGATTCGACGCACCACGCGGACAAGCCCACCTCGCTGCGCGACTACGTGTCGCGGATGAAGGAGGGCCAGGAGCACATCTACTACCTGACCGGCGATTCGCGCACCGTCATCGAGAACTCGCCGCACCTGGAAGCGTTCCGCGCCAAGGGGTACGAGGTGCTGATCCTCACCGACCCGGTGGACGAGATGTGGACGGAGTCGGCGAGCGGCTTCGACGGCAAGACGTTCCAGTCGGTCGCGAAGGGCGAGGTCGACCTCGGCGACGAGACGTCCGACGAGAAGAAGGCCGAGTACGAGGACCTGCTGAAGTGGATGTCGGCGACGCTGTCCGACACCGTCAAGGAGGTCCGCCTGTCGTCGCGGCTCACGACGTCGCCGTCCTGCATCGTCGGCGACGCGGGCGATCTGACGCCGACGCTGGAGAAGATGTACCGCGCGATGGGGCAGGAGCTGCCGCCGGTGAAGCGCGTGCTGGAGCTGAACCCGGAGCACGCGCTGGTGACGGGTCTGCGCAAGGCGTTCGCCGAGCACCCGGAGGACACTTCGCTGGCCGAGACGGCGGAGCTGCTGCACGGCATGGCGTTGCTCGCCGAGGGCGGCGAGCTGAAGGACCCGAGCCGGTTCCTGAACCTGGTGGCGGATCGCGCGGCCAAGGCGTTGTGAGGGGTTTCGTGAGTGGCTGCCGCGGGTTCGGGGTAGCCACTCACGAGACCTTCCGGAGGTGAGTGTCGCATGAGGACAGTCGTCGAGAACGCCGCGATCGCGACGGTCAGCGGTCCCGAATACCGCAACGGGCACGTTGTGCTCGAGGACGACCGCATCGCGGCCGTCGGCGACGGCGCCTTCACCGGCGAGGCGGACGAACGCGTAGACGCGAGCGGCTGCCTCGTCACGCCGGGCCTCGTGAACACGCACCATCACCTCTACCAATGGGCCACCCGCGGCCTCGCCGCCGACCACACGCTGTTCGAGTGGCTCGTCGCGCTGTATCCGGTGTGGGCCAAGCTGGACGAGGAGATCACGCACGCCGCGGGTGCCGCCGGAATGGCGCGGCTCGCCCTGAGCGGCTGCACCACGGTCGCCGACCACCACTACGTCTTCCCGTCCGACGGCGGCGACCAGGTGGCCGCGCTCGTCGCCGCGCGGGAGCGGATCGGCTTGCGGCTGCACCTGGTCCGCGGCTCGATGGACCGCGGCGAATCGGACGGCGGGCTGCCGCCGGACAGTTTGGTCGAGACCGCCGACGACGCCCTCCTCGGCACCGAAGCCGCGATCGACCGCTACCACGACGCCTCGCCGGGCGCGCACCTGCAGATCGCGGCGGGCCCGTGCTCGCCGTTCACCGTCACCGAGCGGCTGATGACCGCTTCGGCCGAGCTGGCCCGGCGCAAGGGCGTCCGGCTGCACACGCATCTGGCCGAAACCCAGGACGAGGAAAAGCAATGCCTCGCCGAAACCGGTCTCACGCCCGCGGAGTACGCGGACAAACTGGGCTGGCTGGCGTCGGATGTCTGGTTGGCGCATACCGTGCACCTCGCGCCGGACGCGATCCGCCGCTTCGGCGCGACCGCGACGGGCTCCGCACATTGCCCAACGTCGAACGGCCGCCTGGGCAGCGGAATCGCCCCGGTGCGCGACCTTCTCGACGCCGGTGCTCCGGTCGGGTTGGGCGTCGACGGCGCGGCTTCGAGCGAGTCCGGCGGCTTGGCGGAGGAGTTGCACCAGGCGTTGCTGCAGGCCCGGCAACGCGGCGGGCCGAAGGGATTGACCACGCGAGAAGCGTTGTGGCTGGGCACAATGGGCGGCGCGCGGTGTCTCGGCCGGGAGCGCGACATGGGCTCGGTAGAGGCGGGGAAGCTCGCGGATCTGGCGGTGTGGGACCTGAACGGGCTGAACTACGCGGGCATCGACGACCCGGTCGCGGCGCTGGTGCTGGCCGCGCCGCCGCCGCTGCGGAGGCTGTTCGTGGGCGGGAAAACGGTGGTGGAGACGGGTCAGCTCAGGACGGCCGACGAGACGTCGATTGCGGGCGAGTTGGCGAAGGCGAGTGCCCGGCTGCGCGAAGGCTGACAGCTCACCGAGGCCGGTTGACCAGCACGGTCCCCGCCTCCGCCAGTGGGGCTCGCACCGCCTGCACTGGTTCCGTCGTGCTCGGCTTGCGGGCTGCGTCCGAGATCCGCAGCAGCAGCGCGACCAGGATGTAGTTCGCGAGCAGTGACGAACCGCCCTTCGACAGGAACGGTGCGGTGATGCCGGTTTCCGGGATCAGCTTCGTCACCCCGCCCACGACTACGAAAATCTGCATCACCACGGTGAACGCCAGCCCGCCGCCGAGGAGTTTGCCGAAGCTGTCGCGGACGGCGAGCGCGTGGCGCATTCCGCGCAGGGCGATCAGCAGGTACAGCATCAGCACCGCGGCCAGCCCGAGGAAACCCAGTTCCTCGCCGATGCTGGCGGTGATGAAGTCGCTGTTCGCCTCGGGCACGATGTCCGGCCTGCCCGCGCCCAGGCCGGTTCCGCCCATGCCGCCGGTGCCGAGGCCGAACAGACCCTGCGCGATCTGGTACCCGCCGCCGGCCTGGTCGTAGGTCGCGAGCGGGTCGATCCAGTTCGCGACCCGCTGCCGCACGTGGTTGAACAGGAAGTACGCCAGCACGCAGCCGCCCGCGAACACCGTCAGCCCGGCATACACCCAGACCGCCCGCTCGGTCGCGAGGTAGATCATCACCAGCACGATCCCGAAGAACAGCAGCGAGGCGCCGAGTTCCTTCTCGAACGCCAGCACCGCCACGCAACCGAGCGCGGCGAGCACGATCGGCCCGAGGTCGCGCGCCCGCGGCAGTTCGACGCCGAGCACCTTGCGCCCGGCGACCCGGAACAGCTCCCGTTTCGCCACCAGCGTCGTCGCGGCGAACACGATCAGCAGCAGCTTCGCGAACTCGCCCGGCTGGAGCGACAGCGGGCCGATCCTGACCCACACCTTCGCGCCGTTGGCCTCCGACAGCGACGACGGCAGCAGCGCGGGCAGGATCACCGCGACGATCCCGGCCAGCCCGGCGAGGTAGCCGTACCGGGTCAGCACCCGGTGATCGCGGACGAAACCGAGCACTGCCAGGAACAAGGCCAGCGCCACGACGGTCCACAGCACCTGCTGCCCGGCGACGGCCGAGTACGTCTTGCCCCGCTGCACCGCCTGTTCAGCGAGACCGAGGTCGATCCGGTGGATCACCACCAGTCCCAGCCCGTTCAGCAGCACGGTGCACGGCAGGATCAGCGGGTCCGCGTGCGGGGCCCAGCGCCGGACCGCGAGGTGCGCCGCCGCGACCACCGCGGTGAACGACGCGCCGTAGCCGACGACGGAGAAGCTGAGCCGCGCCAAGGCGTTCGCGTCCACGAGCAGGAACGCGCACCAGACGATCGCCACCGCGAACAGAAGCAGCCGCAATTCCGTACCGCGCGCGGCAGGCATGGATTTCCCGTCGGTAGAAATCAGTGAACCGCCGCGAGGGTAGTCGCGATTTCTGGCAGGACGCTGAGAATGCGCGGCAATTCGGGCGGACTGTCCGAAAGCGACGGGACCGCGGCCGGGATATGCTTTCGGGAAAGCGGGCGGGCGAGCGGAGAACCAGCGGTGACGACAGAACTGACTCCGGTGCTGGTGTCGGCCCCGTCGGCGAAAGCCGCGAAACGCGCGCTCGGCGCGGCGGTGGCCGCGGTGCTGCTCGCCGCGGCGTTCCTGGTGGTGCTGCACGTCGACCGCTACTGGGGCCCGATCGACCCGGTCAGCGCGATGCTCAGCGACTACGCCTGGACTCCCGGCTGGTGGATGTGGGCAGCGGCGATGCTGCTGACGTCGGCCGGTTCGGTCGTGGTGGCCGTGGTCCTGCGCCGCCGCGGGCTGCTGTGCGGAGCGCTGACGGTCGTCGCGATGGCCGCCTGGTGCGCCGGGCTCGCGGCGGTCGCGTTGTTCACGAAGGACCCGCAGGGAAATGCGGTGTCGTGGGTCGGCAAAGTGCATCTCGGCGCGACCGGGATCAGTTGCGTGAGTTTGCCGTTAGCCGGATGGCTCCTCGGCCGGGCACACCGGAATTCGCCGGATTGGCGGGGTTATGCGCGCTGGTCGCGTATTCTGGGGTTGGCGGCCGTGCCGTTCTTTCTGCCGTTTCTCATTCCGTTCGCGGCCAATGTCGCATTCGGGCAGCATCTGCCGACCGTCGCGACCGGGCTCGTGGAACGGCTGATGGCGGTGCTGGAACTCGTCGAACTGCTCGTGCTCGCCGGATGGGCGTGGCGCGCGGCCGGATGATCAGGTGGCGTCGGGATCGACCGGCGGCCGCTCGTTCGCCCGCAACGGAACCGGAGCCGGAACCGGCGGGACCGGCGGCGGCGTCGCGGCCGGGGGAGTGTCGTCGAACAGGTACCTCGTCACGGCCGCCCGGGGGTTGCCCATCCGCAGGGACTGGAGTTCCTGCAACGGTTTCCGCAGCTCCTGGTACTCCGGGCCGAGTTCCGCCTCGAGCTGGGCCTTGGTGCCCGCGGCGAACTCGCGCGCGCGTTTCAGGGCCTGCGCGACCCAGTGCGCCGCCTCGGGCAGCCGCTCCGGGCCGAGGATGAACAACCCGGCGAGCAGCAAAATCACGATGTGGTCGATGCTGAGACCGAACACCGGCCACCTCCTGCGGACCCGGATGCTGGTTCCAGCTTAGCCGCCGGAGGGTCGGCGCTTCCCGTCGTCACCCAGTTCGGTCAGCAGCCGTCGCGCTACGTCGACCACCGCCGCGCCCGCGACCGCCATCGGTTCAGTCGTCCGCATGGAGCGGCACAACACGAACGCGCCCTCCAGGCTGGTCACCAACGCGAGCGTGAGCGTGCGGGCGTGCTCCTCGGGAAGCCCGAACGCGGAGAACCCCTTGGTGCCCGCTTGGGTCCATGCCTCGAACACGTCCGCGGTGGCTTTGCGCAGGGGTTCGTTCGTGGTCGCCACTTCGAGCGCAACGGTCGCGATCGGGCAGCCCTCGACGTAGTCCGTGTCGAGCAGCGTGGTGACCGCGCCCGCGAAGAAGCTTTCGAGACCGGTGATCAGGTCCGGCGCCGGCGCGATGAAAACCTCGAACAGCTGCGCGTACTGCATCCCCGAGGTGCGTACCACTTCTTCGCCCAGCTGCTCCTTGCCGCCGGGGAAGAAGTGGTACACCGACCCGAAGGGCGCGCCGGCCTTCTCGACAATCTGCTTCATGCCGGTGCCCGCGTACCCGCCTTGCCGGAACAGTTCCGCCCCGGCGGCGAGGATCCGGTCCTTGGTGCCAGTCACGACACCGAGGATAGCTCCTGGACAGTAGAGCGTTCTATCAAGCGCGGCCGGAGCACCAGGTTGAGCACCACCGCGGTCACGCAGCCCGCGCTGATCCCGGAGTTGAGCACGACCTGCAGCGCCGCCGGGAATCCGGAGTAGAAGTCCGGCATGGCGATCGGGATGAGCCCGACCCCGAGCGACGCGGCGACGATCGCGACGTTGATCGGATGCTCGAACGACGCCTTCGCGAGCGTCCGGACGCCGCTCACCGCGACGCTGCCGAACAGCACCAGCCCGGCCCCGCCGAGCACCGGCTGCGGCACCAGCGCGACGATCCCGCCGGTCACCGGGAACACGCCCAGCAGCACGAGCACGACGCCGCTGGCCGCGACCACGTACCGGCTGACCATGCGGGTGAGCGACACGAGGCCGATGTTCTGCGCGAACGCCGTGCAGGCGAATCCGCCGAAGATCGTGCCGACGGCGGTGGAGAGCCCGTCCGCGCGCAGGCCGTCGGCCAAGACGCGGCTGGTGGTCGGCCGGTCCACGATCTCGCCGAGTGCCAGCAGGTCAGCGGTGCTTTCCGCCATGATCACCAGCATCACGATGAGCATCGAGACGATCGCCGCGATGTCGAACGACGGCGTGCCGAAATGGAACGGCGTCACGATGCCGAACACCGGGGCCTGCTTCAGCGTCGAGGTGTCGACCTGGCCCATCGGCCACGCCGCCGCGGTACCGGCGACCAGGCCGAGCAGCAGCGCGATCCGGCTCCAGAACCCGGTCAGGAACCGGGTGAAGACCAGCACCGCGACCAGCGTGATCCCGGCCAGCAGGAGCCCGCTGGGCTTGGCCGATTTGTGCTGCGCGGCGATCCACTGCACGGCGACCGGCAGCAGCGAGATCCCGATGAGCGTGATGACCGTCCCCGTCACCACCGGCGGGAAAAACCGCGTCAGCTTGGAGAAAAACGGTGCGGCGAACACGACGAACACGCCGCCGACGAGCGTGGCGCCGTAGACGACGCCCAGCGCGTTGCCGTCGCGATGCTGCGCCGCGATGGACAGGATGGGTGCGACAGCGGCGAAAGTGACGCCGTTGACCAGCGGCAGTCTCGCGCCGAAACGCCAGAAGCCGAGGGTCTGCAAGAGAGTGGCCAGCCCCGCGGTGAACAACGCCGCGCTGATCAGCAGCGCGAGCTGGCCGGGGGAGAGGCCTACGGCCGCGCCGATGACGAGCGGTGGTGCCACCACTCCGGCGTACATGGCCGCTACGTGCTGGATTCCGCCGAGGATCAACTGCGGCAGCGGAGGCGCCGCGTCCACGGGGTGCCGAGAAGGTCGTTCCTGTGCAACTGACATGCGCTCTCCCGGAGGGGACTCGGGGCTAGAGCACGGCGTCGGTCCAGGCCGGGCCGGGCTCTTCGGCTTCGTCGCGGACCACCGTGCCTTCGATGAGGCCGTACGGGCGGTCGGCGGCGTAGAACACCTCGTTGTGGTTCTCGAGGCCGAAGGGGCTTAGATCGACGAGGAAGTGATGCTTGTTGGGCAGGGAGAACCGGATCTCGGCTACTTCCGGCCGTGCCTGCAGCACGGCTTCGCCCATCGCGTACAGGGTCTGCTGCAGCGAAAGACTGTGCTTGGTGGCGAACGTCTCCAGGAGCGTCCGCCGGATCTCCCGATGGCTCTTGGCCCAGTCGATCCCGGTGAATCCCTCGTAGCGCCAGCGCGCGGTGACGGCGGTGGCGAGAATGCGGTCGTCGGTTTCGACGAGCGTGGTGTATTCGTCCTTCGGGTACCCGTGGAATTCGGACCCGGTGGACTTGAGCACCACCAGACCGTCTACTCCGGACACCACCCAGGCGCGGTCGGCGTGCACGGTGACGGTCGTGGTGCGGCGTTCGCCGCCGGAGCTGCTGAACGAGTGGTCGTGCGGCGCGCCGTCCACCGTGATGCGGTCCCATTCCTGCTCTTCGACGGAAATCCGCGCACCGGTGATCTTTTCCTGCGTGCCGACGAAGTGCCGGCCGAGCCGCAGCGCGAAGTCTTCGATCTCGCCGACGTCCTGCTGCTTGGCGAACGCGTACACCGTGTTCTTCTGCGTGTCGGTGGCCAGCACGGCGGAGTTGTCGCCGGTGAGGTGCGTGGCCGACAGGTCGCCGCGCAGGGCCGAGGACACCGTGAGGTCGCGCAGGTGGTGCACGCCGCCGGCGCGCCGGACGGTGACGAGGCGGACCTCGGCCTTGCCGTACTGGTTGGGGCCCAACGAGATTCCCATGTCAGCTCCCGCGATAGGTGGAATAGGCGAACGGGCTCAGCAGCACCGGCACGTGGTGGTGCGACGTGCCGTCGACGATCCGGAAACCGATCGTGACGTCGGGGAAGAACGCCTCCGGGCCGAGGTAGCTCCCGGTGTCGAAGATCAGCCGGTACACCCCGGGGTCGAGCGTGTCCGGGCCGAGATCGCGGATGCGGCCGTCGTCGTCGGTCTTGCCTTCGGCGACGAGCGAGCCGTCCTGGCGCTCGAAGCGCACGGCGATCCCGGCGGCGGGTTTCCCGGTCGCGGTGTCGAGGACGTGCGTGGTCACAAGACTCATGCTGTTACCGCTTTCGCGAGGCGCAGTTGCGCGATCTTGGCCAGCTCCGCGCCGGCGACGTCGAGTTCGGTGTCCGGGTCGTTGCCGAGCCGGGAGCGCAGGTTCGCGAGCAGTTCCTCGCCGCTGCGCCCGCTCGCGCACACCAGGAAGACGTGGCCGAAGCGGGCTTCGTACTCGGCGTTGGCGGCGGCGAATTCGTCCGCGTTGTCCACGCCGGACTGCTCCGAACGCGACCAGTCGGCGTCGCTGCCCTTGCTGGTCGGGCGTTCCCCGATCCTCGGGTGTGCGGCGATCGCGTCGCGGATCTCGTTGCGGCGCAACGGGGTCGCGCTGTCCGCGCTCTTGCTCAGCGCGGCGAAATCGGCGTACGGACGGCCGTCGAGCACGGTGTCGACCCAGCGCGGCACAGCCAGGCAGGCGCTGAGCGTCGGCCGGAGTTCGGCGGCGGATGCGGAGTTGAACTCGGCGAGTGCGAGCGGCAACGGAATCTCCTCCGGGGAGGTGGTGTTCCGCTGACCGTACGGCCGGGTCGAGCGTGCGTCAACACTTTGTTGAATCGCGGCTCAGTCGGCTTCCCGGTTGAGGTAGTTGTAGACCGTGAACCGCGTGACGCCCAGTTCCTCGGCGACCGCCGAAACCGATTTCCGCAGGTTGAAAGCCCCGCGCTCGCGCAGGAGGCGGACCGCGCGCTGCTTTTCCGGGCGGTCGAGATCGCGGAGTTTCGAGCCGAGTTCGCGTTCCACGTCGGAGATCAATCGCGACAGCGCGCTGTTGAGTTCGACCGCCGGAACGGTGTCGGAATCGTCGGTTCGGCGCAGTTGCAGCGTCACCCGGGTGGCCCCGCCTTCGAGGGCGGCGCGGGCGATCGAGGGCAGCGCGGCGAACAGCTCGTCGGCGGTGCCGCGGGCCAGGGTGCCGAGGGGGCCGAAGTCGGTGTCGAGCCCGGCCGCGTCGGCGGCGTCGCGGGCGCGGACGGCGTGCTCCGGCGGTGCGCCCTCGCCGCGAAACGGCTCGCTGGTGAACTCGGCTTCCAACTCCACCTGGTGACCGTAACGTGGGAGGGACGGCGTTGACGAGCCGGGAAGGACGTGTCTAATCTCGGTGAGCGAAAGAGTATTTCCGTAACGTGGAAGTGGAGGAGACCGTCGATGGACCTCGTGGTGCGGGCCGCGCGTGCGGTGACCCCCGCCGGTCTCGGGCCGGCGACGATCGGCGTGCGGGACGGCCGGATTGTCGCCGCGGAACCCGGCGTTGTCGAGATGCCGGGCACGCGGCTCGTCGAGCTGGCCGAGGACGAGGTGTTGCTGCCCGGTCTCGTCGACACCCACGTGCACGTCAACGACCCCGGCCGGGCCGAGTGGGAGGGTTTCGAGACCGCGACGCGCGCGGCCGCCGCCGGTGGCGTCACCACGATCGTGGACATGCCGCTCAACAGCCTGCCGCCGACGGTCGACGTGGCCGCGCTCGAGGTCAAGCGCAAGGCGGCGAGCGGTCGCGTGCACGTGGACGTCGGGTTCTGGGGCGGCGCGATTCCGGGCAACGAAGGCGATTTGCGCGGGCTGCACGACGAAGGCGTCTTCGGTTTCAAGTGCTTCCTGCTGCACTCCGGCGTCGACGAGTTCCCGCCCCTGGACGCGGACGGCCTGGAATCCGCGCTGCGCGAGCTGAAATCGTTCGACGCGCAGATGATCGTGCACGCGGAGGATTCCGACGCGATCGACGCCGCTCCCGACCCGCACGGCGAGAAGTACCACGACTTCCTCGGTTCCCGCCCGCGCGGCGCGGAAAACCTGGCCATCACGCACGTGATCGAAGCGGCGCGGCGCACCGGCGCCCGCGCGCACATCCTGCATCTGTCCTCTTCGGACGCTCTGCCGCTGATTGCCAGCGCCCGCCGCGAGGGTGTCGCGCTGTCGGTGGAAACCTGTCCGCATTATTTGTCGTTCGTCGCGGAGGAAATCCGGGACGGGGCAACGCAATTCAAGTGCTGCCCGCCGATCCGCGAGGCGGCGAACCGGGAATTGCTGTGGCAGGGTTTGGCGGACGGCGTGATCGACACGATCGTCAGCGACCATTCGCCGTGCACGCCGGAGCTGAAACGCTTCGACACCGGCGATTTCGGTCTTGCCTGGGGCGGTATTTCCAGCCTGCAGCTCGGTCTGCCCGCGATCTGGACGCAGGCCCGCCAGCGCGGCTTCGGTCTGACTGATGTCGTGCGGTGGATGGCCGAGCGACCGGCCGCGCAGGTCGGGATGACGCGCAAGGGCAAGCTGGAAGTGGGCTGCGACGCCGATTTCTGCGTCTTCGCGCCGGACGAGGCTTTCGTCGTGGACGTCGCGAAGCTCAAGCACCGCAACCCGGTGAGCGCGTACGACCAGCGTCCGCTGGCCGGCGTCGTGCGCGGCACGTGGCTGCGCGGCGAGCCGGTGACCGGCGGCGAACCGAGGGGGACTCTGCTGACCCGGGGCAATTGCTGAAGAGATGGAGGAGCACGTGTCCGACCGTCCGGAGTGGACTACCCAGCCCGATCTGGCCTCGCGCCTGTTCGGGGGCACCGTGATGTGGGCGAGCGACGAACTGTTCGCCGAGAAGGAAAACCTGGTCAACCCGTGGCGGCCGGCGCACCGCGCCGAAACGTTCGGCCCGAAAGGCCAGGTGTACGACGGCTGGGAGACCCGGCGGCACCGCGAACCCGGCGACGACCACGCCCTGATCCGCCTCGGCCTCGGCGGCGTGGTGTCCGGGGTGGTGGTGGACACGGCGTTCTTCAAGGGCAACTACCCGCCGTTCGTGTCCGTGGCGGCGACGTCCGTCCCCGGCTACCCGAGCGCGGCCGAACTGCAGGACGCCGACTGGGACGTCCTGGTCGACCACGAACCGGCGGTCGGCGACTCGGAGAACTACTACAAGGTGACGTCCCCGCGGCGCTACACCCACGTGCGCCTCACCCAGCACCCCGACGGCGGCGTAGCCCGACTGCGCGTACACGGTTCGCCGGTTCCCGACCCATCGCTGCTCGACCCGCGCTCCCTGGACTTGGCGGCGCTGGAGAACGGCGCGGTCGTCACGGGTTGCAGCGACATGTTCTATTCGTCGCCGAACAACATGCTGTCGCCGGGCCTGGCCGCGCACCAGGCGGAGGGCTGGGAAACCGCCCGCCGCCGCGACGACGGCAACGACTGGGCGACGGTGTCCCTGGCGGGCGCGGGCTTGGTCCGGTTCGTGGAACTGGACACCAGCAACCTCAAGGGAAACGCCCCCGGCTGGGCGTCGGTGAGCGGCCGCCTGGACGAGGGCGAGTGGGTGGAACTGTTGCCGCGCACCAGGTTGCAGCCCGACACCCGGCACCGCTTCGCCCTGGCGGACGACGGCCCCGAGGTAACGGAAGTCCGCCTGGACATCTACCCCGACGGCGGCCTCGCCCGGCTGCGCCTGTTCGGCGAACTGAGCAAACGCGGCAGGGAAGCCATGACGGCACGGTTCGCGGAGACGTCCGACTGACCTTTCGGCTCGGTCACAGCCGTGCGGGTCACCCTGGAATTCCTTCCGGGTGACCCGCACGGTTTTTTCGTTACTCCGCGGTGCTTCCTTCGGCGGCCGGATCCGGATGCTCCTTGCGCCACTCCTCGTCGGAGGTCTTCCAGGCTTCCTCGGCCTGCATGTGGATGTCGGTGATCGCCTTGTCGAAGTTGATCGCGTCCTTGCCGATCCAGCCCACGAAGTTCTTGCTGCTCTTGGCGTCGGCAAGACCCTTGAGGAAGGGGTAGAGCTTCGGGTGCGTCTTGAAGTACTCGTCCGGGGCCTTGACGATGTCCTTCCAGACGTTCTTGCCCCCGGTGTACTTCTGAACCTGGGGGAGGTCGCACATGTTCTCGAGCCAGCTTTCGTGCTTCTTCATCCAGCTGAACTCGTAAGGCTTGAGCGGCGACTGCGGGCCTGGGGGACGACCGGATCCGCCTCCGTTGCCCTGGGTGTTGCCGTGCTCGCCGCCTTGGTTGTTTTCCTGGTGATTGCCGCCTTGGTTGCCTTCTTGGTGATTGCCGCCTGCGTTGTCGCCGTGATGGTCGCCGTTGGTCTCGTGGTTCTGGTTCCCGCCCGGGTTGTCGTCGTGGTGGTTGTTCCCGCCGGGAGTCTCATCGTGCGGCGTGTTGCTGCCGCCAGGGGTGTCGTGGTGCTGGTTGTTCCCGCCGGGGGTGTTGTCGTGGCCGCCCGGCGTGTTCTCGTGGTTGCCGCCCCCGCCCGGGGTGTCTTCGTGGTGCGGATTGCCGCCAGGACTGTCGTGGGGGCGGTTGGGCGGCGGGTTGAAGTGCTGATCCGCGGCCAGCCAGGTGTCGAACGGATCGTCCTCGTGCGGCTGGTTGTTCGGCCGCTCTTCGTGCGGGGTGTTGTTTCCGCCGGGGGTGTCGTCGTGGTGGTTGTTGCCGCCTGGCGTGTCGTCGTGCGGGGTGCTGTTGCCGGGGGTGTCGTCGTGCGGGGTGTTGTTCCCGCCGGGCGTGTCGTCGTGGTGGTTGTTGCTGCCACCCGGCGTGTCGTCATGCGGCGTGTTGTTCCCGCCGTGACCACCCTGCCCGCCCTGACCGCCACCGCCGCCACCGGTCCCGCCGCCATGGCCGCCGCCGTGGTTGCCGCCCAGGTCGGTCATCTCGTGGTTGTTCCCGCCGCCGTGCGAGCCGCCGCCGCGTCCGGGTTTCACCTTCTCCGCCAGTTGCGCCAACCGGCTCGCGGTCCGCCCTCCCAGGCCGACCACCCGGGCGATCTTGGACGCCATCGTCAGCGCCAGCGAAATCCCCGACCGGATCACGTTGCCGACCCCGACCACGATCGACGCGCCGAACGTGAACGCCGCCATCGCGAGGGCGATCAGCATCGTCGCGATGACGTCGCCGAGGAACGTCGTGATCAGGTCGCGGATCAGCGAGCGCACCACGGTGACCAGGGCCATCGTCGTCTCGACGACGTAACCGGCGACGTCGACCGCCTGTCCGGCGCTGTCGATCTGGCCGCGCCGGTCGCCGATGTTCTTCTTGAACGCCTCGGCGCCGTCGCCCTGCCAGTCGGTGACCGTTTTCTGCAGCGTGGTGTCGAGGTCCTTCGCCGCGTTGCGCAGGTTCTGCGCGGTCTTGTGCAGTTCCTCGGCCATTTTCTTGATCGCCGCGGGGTCGCCGGCGAGCTTGTCGAGGCCCTCTTTGAGGAACGAGATGTGCTCGATCAGCCAGCCGAGCCCGGCCGCGATCAGTTTGCCGAACGGGTCGAGGACGAAGGCCGCGGTGTCCGCGATCGCGCCGACGATCGAGACGCCGATCTCGACCCCCACCGCGGCCGCGTCGGCGCCGTGCAGGTGCTGGATTTCCTGGATCGACGAGACGACGCTGTGCCAGCTGTCCGCGACCCCGGCGCCGGTGGTGCTGTTCGCATCGGTGATGGGCTCGACGACGCTCATTTCACCTGCTCCGGCTTGAACTTGTCGAACGCCTTCGCGAGGTCCTGGTCGCCCTTGCTGTACTGCTCGCTGGCCTGTCGCGTCTTGTCCGCGCTGTCGGTCACGTCCTTCGCGACGCCGTGCAGATTGTCGGAGACGGCCTTCAGCGCGATGCGCGCCGGAATCGCGAGCACCTGCGCGAGCACGACGCCGAACGCGTCGATGTCCCCGCCGTTGGCGTCGTCCACCGCCTTCGCGGAGTCGTTTACCGTCGGCACGGTGGTCTTGTCCAGGTACTCGCTGAATGTGTGCAGCTCGTCCGGGTGGACGGTGAAGCCGTTCCCTGCCACCAACACTCCTTCGCCTGCCGCGATCGGGCCGCGCCGAGTAGAGCAGCGGCGGCTGAACCGGAGGCGACGTGCGTGCGGACGAAGGCTGAACGAGACGATCTTCCTGCCCGAGCGTGCGGGCCGGAAGGGACGGACGGGTCAGCCGCGCGCGCTGGGGCGGTTCAAGTAGGCGGAGAAGGACGACAGCAGAGCCGCGACGCCGACGATCGCGGTGACCCACCACGGGCCGCCGGTCACCAGGTTGAACACGAACGCGGCAGCCATCAGGACGGCGGCGATGATGTTCCTGATCTGCAGCCCGGAGGGTTTCGCCATGCCTCCACCTTCTCACGAGCGCCAGGGGCGGGCCTTGTCCGCCGCTGGCTAGATTGCTAGCATCCTAGGATGGCCGGTGAAGAGGTCAAACAATTCAACGTCTACCTGCCGGTCGAGCTGATCAAGCAGGTGAAGTACCGGGCGATCGAGACCGAGCAGTCACTGTCCGCGCTGGTCACCGCGGCCTTGCGGGCCTATCTCGGCACCTCGCCCGACCAACGAGAGGACGGCTGACATGAGCGACGGCATCACGATGTTCGTCATGGAGACGCACAACTGGGGCAAGACCGCGAAGTTCCTGCAGCGCGTGGGGTTCAGCCTCGATTTCGAGACCGACCACAACTCGGGCCAGCTCTCGAACGGCGACGGCGCACCGGTGTTCGTCGTCGAGGTGCCCGAAAACCAGGAGCCGCGCACGGCCGTGGTGGTGGCGGTGCCGGACGAGTCGGTCGACGCGGAACTCGACGTCGTCACCCCGTTCGAAGACACTCACTACGGCACGCGCGAGATGACCGTGCGGGACCCGGACGGCCGGATCTGGACCCTGCGGGCCCCGAAGTGAGCGAGCCGGACCACACCGCGGTGCGCGTCGCGTTGTGGCGCGCGCTGCACGTGCTCGCCGATCCGCCGCCGCACGCGCTGGCCGACGAGATCGGGCTCCAGTTGGCCGATCCCGGTCCGGACTGGCGCTCCCGGCCGGACATGGACCTGGACTTCACCCGCCGGTTCCGCGCGGGAATCGCGTTGCGCAGCCGGTTTGTCGAAGATCTGGTGCGCGAACGCGGGGTCTCGCAGTACGTCCTGCTCGGCGCCGGGCTGGACACGTTCGCGCAGCGGGAACCGGAGCTGGGCGTGCGGGTGTTCGAGATCGACCAGCCGGGCACGCAGGAGTGGAAGCGCGCACGGCTGGCCGAACTCGGGCTGCCCGCCCCGTACCGGTTCGTACCGGTCGACTTCGAATCCGGCGAACAGTGGCCGGAACGTTTGGCTGCCAACGGTTTCGAGCTGGAGAAACCCGCCGTAGTGGCGTCGACGGGAGTCAGCATGTATCTGACTCGCGAGGCGAACGCCGCGACATTGCGCGCGCTCGCCGGTTTCGCGCCGGGCACCGTGGTGGCGATGACGTTCCAGATGCCGGAGGAGTACCTGGACGAACCCGATCGCGCGGCCCGGGCAGCGGCGATGAAGGGCGCGAAGGCGGCGGGGACGCCGTTCGTGAGCTTCTTCGCGCCGGACGAGATGCTGGATCTCGCGCGGGAGTGCGGTTTCCAGGACGTCCGGCACGTCAGTGCGGCCGAGCTGAACAAGCGGTATCTGTCCGGTCGGTCGGACGGGCTGGAGACGTCGGGGGAGGAGTTCCTGGTGGCGACGGTCAGCTGAACTCGGCGTCGCGGTATTCGACCGGAAACCCTTCGGCGGTAAGGAAATCGTGCAGCTGCGCGGCCAGGTCGTCCTTCTCCGCGCCAGCCTCCATCGTGGTCGTGACGGTGGCTTCCCATTCGCCGTAGACGGAATGCCGCCACGGCCGCAGCGTCCAGGCCAGTTCGACGCGGCCGCCGGAGTGGTGGGTCGCGGAGACGATCAGGTCGCGGTCGGCGTTGACCCAGCGTCGCTCGCCTTCCCAGCCGCGGAAGTCGAGCCCGTCGAGGAACCGGGCGAGGCCGCGGCTTCGCCGAACCGCACCGAGACCTGGTCGCCGCGGAACACGACTTCCCGGTCGTCCAGGCAGGTCATCTCGGTTTCCGGCCGCGGCCAGCCGTGCGGGCAGTTCGGGTTCACCTCGCCGAACCTAGCCGGTTCAGGGCGCGGTTTGCCGCCGCGAGCTGATCACCCCGGTGTTGAACCCCGCGAGATGCAGCCCGCCCGCGAACCGCGCGTGCTCGATCTTCACGCAGCGGTTCATCACCACGTCCAGCCCGGCTTCGCGGGCGCGGTCCGCCACCGGTTCGTGCCACAGGCCGAGCTGGAGCCACAACGTCCGCGCGCCGGCCTCGATGACCTCCTCGGCGACCCCGGGGAGGTCGTCGTGCTTGCGGAACACGCTCACCAGATCCAGTTCGCCCGGCACGTCCGCCAGTGACGGATACACCGGCCGCCCGAGCAACGTGTCGAGCCGCGGGTTCACGAAGTTGACCTCGTACCGCGTCGAAGACAGCAGATACGTCGCCACGAAGTAGCTCGGCCGCGCCGGATTCGCCGACGCGCCCACGACCGTCACCGATTTCGTGCGCCCGAGAAGACGCCGTCGTTCGACCGCCCCGACGTCGTAGCTCACGCGTTCACCGCCTTGTCGAGAGCCTGGTCGAGGTCCCACAACAGATCCTCGACGTCCTCCAGCCCGACCGACAGCCGGATCAGGTCCGCGCCGACGCCCGCCGCGGCGAGCTGGTCCTCGGACAGCTGCGCGTGCGTCGTCGAGGCCGGGTGGATGACCAACGTGCGCGCGTCGCCGACGTTCGCCAAGTGCGACAACAGTTCCACCGACTCCACGAACTTCTCGCCCGCCGCGCGTCCGCCCTTGACCCCGAACGAAAACACCGCGCCCGGCCCCTGCGGCAGATACCGCGCCGCCCGCTCGTGATCCGGGTGATCGGGCAACCCCGCGTAAGACACCCACGCGACCCGCGGGTCCGCGTTCAGGTACTCCGCGATCGCCTGCGCGTTGACCACATGCGCGTCCATCCGCTGCGGCAGCGTTTCCACGCCCTGCAGCAGCAAAAACGCGGAATGCGGCGACAGCACCGCGCCGATGTCGCGCAGTTGCTCCGCGCGCAGCCGCGTGCAGAACGCGTACTCGCCGAAGTTCTCCCAGTACTTGAGCCCGCCGTAACTGTCGACGGTCTCGGTCATCCGGGGGAACTTTCCGTTGCCCCAGTTGAAAGTCCCGGCCTCGACGACGACCCCGCCGAGCGTCGTGCCGTGCCCGCCGAGGAACTTCGTGGCCGAGTGCAGGACGATGTCCGCGCCGTGCTCGATCGGGCGGCAGAGGTACGGAGTGGCGAGCGTCGCGTCGACCACGAGCGGGATGCCGTGCGAATGCGCGAGATCGGCCAGCCCGGCGAGGTCCGCGATCGCGCCGCTCGGATTGCCGATCACCTCGGTGTAGATGAGCTTCGTGCGGTCGGTCACCGCTTTGGCGTAGTCCTCGGTGCCACCGTGCACGAACGTCGTCTCGACGCCGAACCGCGCGAGCGTCCCGGTGAGCTGCGTGACCGTCCCGCCGTACAGCCCGGCGGCCGACACGATGTGGTCGCCGGCCTCCGCGAGCGCCGAGAAGGTGAGGAACTCCGCCGCCTGCCCGCTGGCCGTCGCGACCCCGCCGATGGCCCCTTCGAGACTCGCGATGCGCTCCTCGAACGCCGCGACGGTCGGGTTGCCGATCCGGCTGTAGACGTTCCCGTACTTCTGCAGCGCGAACAGATTGGCCGCGTCGGCCGCGTCCTCGAACACGAAGCTGGTCGTCTGGTAAATCGGCACCGCACGGGCCCCGGTGGTGGGGTCGGGAGTGCCGCCGGCGTGCAGGGCGCGGGTGCGGAAGCCCCAGGTACGTTCGCTCATCGACGGCCACGCTAACCCAGCGGCGGCGGTGGCGGCCATTCCTCCCGGAGAGTGATCGGGCGGGCGCGCCAGACCACGGCGAGCGCCGGATCGCCAGCGGGGTCCGGCTCGATCCGCTCGACGGCGAATCCTTCCCGTTCGTAGAACGCCGCGGCCCGCTCGTTGGCGGCGAAGTGCTCGATGCGCAGCCGGTCGACGCCTTCTGGCAGGTGGCTGGCGAGGGCGTCGAGCAGTTGTGGGCCCAATCCGTGGCCGCGGTGTTCCGGATCCAGGTAGAGCTTGTAGACGACGTGGTCGGGTCCGCGCTGTCCGACGCCGACGATGCGCCCCTCAGTTTCGGCGACGACCACGCGCCCGTCGGTCACGGCGGCGCCGATATGCGCTTCGTTCCACCACCGGCGGACTTGGCGCTGGGCTGCCGCTTCGCCGATGAGCGGGGCGTAGTGCGGTGGGATGTGCATCTCGCCGAAACGGCAGATCGCCTCGACGTCGCTCAACCCGGCCACTCGCACCCGGCTCACGGCCCGTCGTCCCTCTTCCGCCACGTGCTCACCGAAACCGCCAGCGTCACGTCCCGACCCGCCGCCGCTTCGAGGCGCTCCCGCCGTCCGTCCCGGTCCAGATGGAAGCCTGCGGGCCCCATCGCCACCACATCCCGCACCTGCGCCGCGCTGAACTCCTGCGTCCGGACCACCTCAACCCCGGACTCCCGCTCGAACAACCCGCCCAGCGCGGCCTCAAGCCGTTCTTCCTTCCGCGCGTCCACCGCGAGCACCAGGTCGCCCAGCTCCGCGAGATGCCCCGGCAACGGCGACGCCACCACCAGCTTCCCGCCCGGCGCGAGCACCCGGTGGAACTCCGTGGCGTTCCGCGGCGAGAACACGTCCAGAACCACCGAAGCCACCCCGTCGCCCACTGGCCACGGCTCCCACAGGTTCCACACCGCCGCACCCAGCCGCGGATGCGCCCGCGCGGCCCGTCGTAGTGCGATCGCCGACACGTCCAGTGCGAGCCCGACCGCGTCCGGCGCGGCGTCCAGTGCTCGCGAGAGGTAATAACCCGGCCCGGCTCCGGCGTCGATGATCAATCCGGGAGCAGAACCAACCTCAGCGACCGCCTCGGCGAGCGGTGCGTACGCCTCGGAAGACAAAAACGCCGCCCGCGCGTCCACCATCGGCGCGGTGTCGGCCGTTCCCGCCGGGATGCGCGCGTGGAGAAGGTTGACGTAACCCTGCCGGGCCAGATCGAACGAATGCCGCCGTTCGCAGCGCAGCGTCCGGCCGGTCAGCGAGACCGGCTCCGCGCACACCGAACAGCGCAGTGCTTCGATCACCCGATCAGGCAAAGACATGGCGCTATTCGACCATGAGGTTGCCTGACCGGACATTTCACCCCGGCTCCCCGGAAACGTCCCCGTAACAACCCACGTGCCGGAGTTCACGCGAGGGAAACGTGAACCGAAGCCTGGTGAAACACCCGCGGCCAACACTTCCTCTGCAGTTGCCCACGGCACGGGAGGACGATTGTGCTGAACGCCGGAGACACCGCCTGGGTGCTGATCAGCGCCGCGCTGGTCATGCTCATGACCCCAGGCCTCGCGTTCTTTTACGGCGGCATGGTCCGCGCGAAGAGCGTTTTGAACATGTTGATGATGAACTTCATCGCACTCGCGATAGTCGGGGTGCTGTGGGTGCTCTTCGGGTTCTCGCTGTCCTTCGGCGACGACGCTTTCGGCGGCCTGGTCGGGAACTTCGACTACGCCGGCCTGACGGACGCGTTCGGCAAGCTCGTCGGCCTCGCCAGCGCGGGCCCGCCCGCCGTCCCGTGGCCCGGCCCGGACGCGTTGCCGCTGCTCGCGTTCTGCATGTTCCAGCTGATGTTCGCGATCATCACCCCGGCGCTCATTTCCGGAGCCATCGCGGATCGCGCGAAGTTCTGGGGCTGGACGCTTTTCGTGACGATCTGGGTCATTGTCGTGTACTTCCCGGTCGCGCACTGGGTGTTCTCGTTCGACGGATTCACCGGCAAGGATTCGGTGGGCGGCTGGATCGCCAACCAGCTCAAGGCGCTCGACTTCGCGGGCGGCACGGCGGTGCACATCAACGCGGGCGCCGCGGGTCTCGCCCTCGCGCTGGTGCTCGGCAAGCGCAAGGGCTGGCCGAAGGACACCGGCCGTCCGCACAACGTCCCGTTCGTCCTGCTCGGCGCGTCGCTGCTGTGGTTCGGCTGGTACGGCTTCAACGCCGGTTCCGCGCTCGGCGCCAACGACCTCGCGGGCGTCGCGTTCACCAACACCACCGTCGCGACCGCGGCCGCGGTGCTCGGCTGGCTCGTCGTGGAACAGCTGAAGTTCGGCAAGCCGACCACGCTCGGCGCGGCGTCCGGTGCGGTCGCCGGCCTGGTCGCGATCACCCCCGCCTGCGGTTTCGTGAGCCCGCTCGGCTCGATCGCGATCGGCGTGATCGCCGGGGTGCTGTGCGCGCTGGCCATCTCGCTGAAGTTCCGCTTCGGCTTCGACGACTCCCTCGACGTCGTCGGCGTGCACCTCGTCGGCGGTCTCGTCGGCACCGTGCTGATCGGGTTCTTCGCCACCAAGAGCGTGAACCCGGCGGGCGCGGACGGGCTGTTCTACGGCGGCGGCTTCAAGCAGCTGGGCATCCAGGTGGTCGCCGCGCTTGCGGTGCTGGGCTACTCGTTCATCATGACCTTGATCATCGGCTTCGCGATCAAGAAGGCGGGCGGGTTCCGCGTCAGCACCGAACACGAGGTCAGCGGCATCGACGAGGGCCAGCACGCGGAGAGCGCCTACGACTTCACCGGCATGGGCGGCCTCGGCCACTCGGCGACGTTCCCGGCCAAGCCCGTCACGAAACTCGAGGAGACCAAGGCATGAAGCTCATCACCGCGATCGTCAAGCCGTTCACGCTCGACGACGTCCGCTCTTCGCTGGAGCAGCTGGGCGTGCTCGGGATGACGGTGAGCGAGGTCCAGGGCTACGGCAGGCAGAAGGGCCACACCGAGGTCTACCGGGGGGCCGAGTACTCGGTGGATTTCGTGGCCAAGCTGAAGATCGAGGTCGTGGTGGACGACGTCGTGGTCGAGAAGGTCCTCGACGCGGTCACCACCGCCGCGCACACCGGGAAGATCGGCGACGGGAAGGTCTGGGTGACGCCGGTGGAGACGGTCATCCGGGTCCGCACCGGCGAACGCGGCACGGACGCGCTGTAGCCGATGACCGACGGGGGCGAACTCGCCCGAGCCACTGCGCTGCTGCTCGAAGGACGGCACGGAGCTCCCGCGCTGCGGAACTCCCTGGTCGATCTCTACGAGTTCTGGCTCGGGAAAGGAGCGACGGCGGCCGGCGTCGACACCGCGGACCCAGGTGTCGCGCTGGTCGCCGTTGGGGGGTTGGGACGGCGCGAGCTGGTGCCGTACTCCGATCTCGATTTGGTGTTGCTGCACAACGGAAACAACCAGGTCGGGGAGATCGCCGATGCGCTGTGGTACCCGTTGTGGGACGCGCGGGTCGGCCTCGACCATTCGGTCCGCACGCCCGGCGAGGCGCTGAAAGTCGCCGCGGAGGACCTGCGTACCGCGCTCGGTCTGCTCGACGCCCGGCATCTCGCCGGCGACCCGGGCCTCACCGAACGCCTCGCGTCCGCCGCCCGCGACCAGTGGCGGCGCATCGCCCGCAAACGCTTGCCGGAGCTGGCTGAATCCGTCCACGGACGATGGCGGCGCAGCGGCGAGATCGCCCAATCCGCCGAGCCGGACTTGAAACACGGCCGCGGCGGTCTTCGCGACTTCGGCGTGCTGGAAGCCCTCGCGGCCGGACAGCTCACCGCGCGACCGGGCGAAGAACTGTTGGCAGCCAAGCAACTCCTGCTCGACGTCCGCACCGAACTCCGCCGCGAAGCACGTCGCGAACGAGACATTCTCAGCGCGGCCGATGCCGACGTCGTAGCGCACGAACTGGAGCTGGGCGACCGATTCGCCTTGGCGCGCAAGCTTTCCGGCGCGGGCCGAACCATCGCGTACGCCGTCGATGTCGCTCTTCGGTCCACTGTGGAGCAACCACGTCCACTCTTCGGCCGACGCCCGGTTCGCCGCCCGCTGGCGGAGGGCGTCGTACTGCACGGCGACGAGGTCGCGCTGGCCCGAGACGCACTCCCCGCCCGGGACCCCGCGCTTCTGCTCCGTGCCGCAGCGGCCTCGGCTCGGACCGGAAAACCCATCTCACCAGGCACTTTGCGTACCCTCGCGGAGTCCGCCCCGGAACTGCGTGAACCGTGGCCGGACGACGCCCGCAACGCCCTCGTCGAGCTGCTGGGCGCGGGGGAGGGACTGGTCGACGCGGTCGAAGCCCTCGACCGCACCGGCCTGTGGGCCCGGCTGTTCCCGGAGTGGGGCGCCGTGCGCGACCTGCCGCCGCGGTCGCCAGTGCACCAATGGACCGTCGACCGGCACCTCGTCCAGGCGTGCGTCGAAGCAGCGAAACTGACCACCACCGTGTCGCGGCCGGACCTGCTGCTGATCGGCGCACTGCTGCACGACATCGGCAAGGGCCGCGACGCCGACCACTCCGAGCTGGGCGCGAAGATCTCCGCCTCGGTAGCGCAACGCCTGGGCCTGCCGCCCGCGGACGTCGCGACGGTCTCCGCGATGGTCCGCCACCACCTGCTGCTGCCGCACACCGCGACCAGACGCGACATCGGCGACCCCGCGACCATCTCGCGCGTGGTGAAAACCCTGGACCGCGACGTCGTCCTGCTGGAACTCCTGCACGCCCTCACCCGCGCCGATTCGCTGGCCACCGGACCCGGCGTCTGGACCGACTGGAAGGACCGCCTGCTCGCCGAGCTGGTCAGCGGCTGCGAGGAAGCCGTGCACGGCAAGGGTTTCACGCCGCCGGAGCCCTTGGACGACGACCAACGCGAGCTGGTCGCCGAAGCCACCCGGACCGGCGTCGGCCAAATCCGGATCTCCGCACACGGCAAGGTCGTCACGGTGCTCCTCGCCGTCCCCGCAGACCGCGAACTGCTCGCTCCCGCGGCCGGGGTGCTGGCGCTGAACTCCCTGGAGGTCCACTCGGCGGTCCTGCGCGAGCATTACGGCCGGGCGGGCGTGTTCACCGCGTCGCCGAAGTTCGGGTCGCTGCCGGATCCCGCGCTGCTGCGGGAACAGTTCGCCCGCGCGGTCGCCGGGACGATGCCGCTCACCCAGCGGCTGGCCGCGAAGGAACGCGACTACGCGACCGCGTCGCCGGTCGTGGTCAAGCCGGTGGTGCGCTGGTTCGACGACGAAACGAGCGGTCCCGACGCTGTCGTGCTGGAACTGCGCGCCGCCGACCGGATCGGCCTGCTGTTCCGCGTGGCGAGCGCCCTGCGCCGCGCGGAGGCCGACGTCCACTGGGCGAAAGCCGCGACCCTGGGCGGCGCCGTCGTGGACTCGTTCGCCCTCTCGCCGCGCACCGGCCACGTCACCCCGTCGTGGCGCACCGCGATCACCGACGCCGTCCTAGCCGCCGTCTCCTGACCGTCCGTGAAGGACTCCTTGAAGGAATCTGATTCCCTCAAGGAGTCCTTCACGGACGAATGACCAGGGCAGACCCGGCCGCATTGCGCCATCCGGGCTCACCCGTCCGGGGTGTCGGCGGCGCCGACCCCGGTTCCGATGGCAGGATGGCAGGTCCGGGCAAGGGGCGAGGTGAACGCGATGCGAGGGCACGAGAACCTGCCGGAGCTTTCGCTGCCCCCGACAGTCGTGGCCGGGCACCTTCGCACCTGCGCCGAGGAGCTCTCCGCCCTGCTCCGCGGCGACGGATCCGCCGCCACGCTCGGCGAACTCTCCGAGGTGGTCACCCAGCTGGTCGCGGGCCAGCACGCGCTGTCCCACGCCCTGGCCGGTCTCGCCGGGCGCATGGACGTCCGCAATCCCGCGCTCGCCACGGTCTCGCCGTCCGAGGTCGAGGTCCTCACCGAGGTCCTGCAAGCCGCCGCGTGCGCGGTCAGCTGCTCCGCCGAGGAACTCGCCGACGCCGAACCGCTCTTCGAGTTCGCGAGCGACTCCGCGGGACCCGACACCCGCGTTTGAGTAGTCCTACTCAGTCCGGATTGGGGGACTTCACGCTGCCGCGCGCCCGCCCCCGGACGGCAGACTTCTCCCCAACGCCGGGCGGCCGAGGGGGAACCGCTCCGCGTGCCCGCGGCGGAAGGCCTCCTGGGGAGGTGAGCTCTTCCGCCACGGTTCCGGGGACGGCCGTGGGGAGCGGCCGCCCCGGAACTCCCGGGCCTCAGGAATCCGCGATCCGCGTCAGCAGCCCGGCCGCGAGCCGGAGCAGTTCCTGTTCGGTGGGGCTCAGCGTCCGTTCGACGGCCGCGGCCAGCCAGTTCTCCCGCGCGATCGAGTAGGTGCGCAGTTCCCGCAGCCCGGCCGGGGTGATCTCGATCAGCGACCGCCGCCCGTCCGCCGGATCCGGGGTGCGCGTGATCCACTCGCGTTCGGCCAGCGAGGCCAGGATCCGCGTCAGCGACTGCGGATGGATCCGCTCGGCCTCGGCCAGCTCGCCCGGCGTGTGCGTGCCGCCGCGGTACAGCCGCGACAGCACCGCCAGCGCGGCCGGTCCCGGTGCGGGCGAGCCCGCCTCGGAGCGCATCCGCCAGTTCAGCCGCCCGACGCCCTCGCGCACCGTCCGGGCCAGCGTCGCCAGCTCGTCGGCCCGGTGCGCGTCGGGTTCGGTCTCCATGCGGCCACATTAGGCGGTTTCTCCCCGCACCAGCGCGGCATACCTGCCGCCGGAGGCGAGCAGCTCCGCGTGCGTCCCCCGTTCGACGATCCGTCCCGCGTCCAGCACCGCGATCTGGTCCGCGTGCTCCACAGTGGACAGCCGGTGCGCGATCGCGATCGTCGTGCGGCCCGCGGCGAGCCGGTCCAGTTCCGCCTGCACGGCGCGTTCCGTGCGGTTGTCTAGCGAGCTCGTCGCCTCGTCCAGGATCAGCACCGGCGGATTGCGCAGCAGGATCCGCGCGATCGCCATCCGCTGCTTCTCCCCGCCGGAAAACCGGTAGCCGCGTTCCCCGACGACGGTGTCGTATCCCTCCGGCAGCGCGGCCAGCGTGTCGTGGATGTGCGCGGCCTTCGCGGCGTTCTCCAGCTCCTCGTCGGTGGCGTCCGGCTTCGCGAACCGCAGGTTCTCCCGCACCGACGCGTGGAACAGATACGTCTCCTGCGACACCAGCCCGACCCCGGCGGCCAGCGACGCGAGCGTGACATCCCGGACATCCGTCCCGTCCACGCACACCTTTCCCTCGGTCACCTCGTACAACCGGGCGACCAGGTAGGCGAGCGTCGTCTTCCCCGAACCCGTCGAGCCGACCAACGCCGTCGTCGTCCCCGCCGGCACGTCGAGGTCGATATCGCGCAACGTCCACGGCCCCTCGTCGTCGTAGCGGAACGAGACTCCGCGCATCGAGACCGCCCCGCCGCTCGGATGCAGCGTCCGCGCACCCGGCCGGTCGTCGATCTCCACCGGCAGATCGAGCACCTCGAAGATCCGCCCGAACAACGCCTTCGCCGACGAGACGTTCTGTCCCACCGTCTGCATCGCCGTCGCAGGCGCGAGCAGCCGGTTCAACATGCTGGTGAACGCGACGACCGTGCCCAGCGAAATCGGCGCCGCGCCCCCGGCGAGTTCCAGTCCGGCCGCCCAGTAGACCAGCGCCGGGATGATCGTCAGGCTCATCGACCGCGCCGCCCGCTGCCACCGCCCGGCCAGCGCGGCGCTGCGTTCCAGCGCCGCGACCTCGCGCGATTCCTCGGCGAACCGGTCGCGCATCAGCTCCGCGTTGCCCATCGTCTTGGCCAGCAGCACGCCGGTGACCGACAGCGATTCCTCGACGATCGTGGTCAGCCGCGCCATCCGCCGGGTCCGGCCGCGGGCGAGCTTCCGCTGCTTGCCGCCAAGGCGCAGGGTGAACAGCAGGAACAACGGCACGACGACCAGCGACAACAGCGCCAGCTGCCAGTCCATCACCAGGATTGCCACCGCGATCGCCAGCGCTGTCGTGCCGTTCTGCACGATCGACGCGGCGGTCCCGGTGACGACGTTGTCCACGCCGCCGATGTCGTTGAACACCCGCGACAGCACCTCGCCGGTCTTGGTCCGGGTGTAGAAGCCCAGGGACATCCGCTGCAGATGGCTGTACACCGCGACCCGCAGCTCGTTCATCACCCGCTGGCCGATGGTGTTGGACAGCCCGGTGGTCCGCACGCTCAGCGCGCCCGACCCGAGCGCGGCGGCGATCATCCCGGCCGCCAGCAGGCTGACCAGCAGGGTGTCGCGGTGCGGCAGCGCGTCGTCCAGCATCTCGCGCAGCAGGAACGGCGAGGTGACGCCCAGCCCGGCCTGCACGACCAGCAGCGCGCACAGCCCGGCCAGCGCCCGCCGGTGCGGCCGGAAGAGGCCCGCGATGCGGCGGAACGGGACCTGGTCGTCCTCGTCCCCTGCCGGTTCGGCGAGCGTCGGACGCCGGGCAGTAGCTGATGTCATACGCCTATGTTTACTTAATTCCCGACGCCGGTCGAGCGGTTTTCGCGTGGTTGAGCTGTTGTCGTGTGGTCAATTACTACGCTTACGCGTAGTACCCTTCCCGTACCCGTGAAGGCCGGGTGGCCGGGGCGGCTACCCTCGGAAGATGCCGGGGGTGCCGAGCACCGCCCGGCACGCGAACTTTCGACCCAGCTGGAGCGTGCACCCCCGTGTTCGACACCCTCTCCGATCGGCTCACCTCGGCCCTGCAGTCGCTCTCGCGCAAGGGCCGGCTGTCCGACGCCGACATCGACGCCACCGCGCGCGAGATCCGCATCGCGCTGCTGGAAGCGGACGTCGCGCTCCCGGTGGTCAAGGCGTTCATCGCGAAGATCAAGGACCGCGCGAAGGGCGCCGAGGTCTCCCAGGCGCTGAACCCGGCGCAGCAGGTCGTGAAGATCGTCAACGAGGAGCTCGTCGGCATCCTCGGCGGCGAGACGCGGCGGCTGAACCTGGCGAAGAACCCGCCGTCGGTGATCATGCTCGCGGGTCTCCAGGGTGCTGGCAAGACGACGCTGGCCGGCAAGCTGGCGATGTGGCTGAAGAAGCAGGGCCACGCGCCAATGCTGGTCGCCTGTGACCTCCAGCGGCCGAACGCGGTCACCCAGCTGCAGGTCGTCGGCGAGCGCGCCGGTGTCGTCACGTTCGCGCCGGAGCCGGGCAACGGCGTCGGCGACCCGGTCGACGTCGCCCGCCGCGCGATCGAAGAGGCCAAGCACGCGCAGCACGACATCGTCGTGGTCGACACCGCGGGTCGCCTCGGTGTCGACGAAGAGCTGATGAAGCAGGCCGCGGATATCCGCGAGGCCGTGCAGCCGGACGAAGTCCTGTTCGTGGTCGACGCGATGATCGGTCAGGACGCGGTCACCACGGCCGAGGCGTTCCGCGACGGCGTCGGCTTCACCGGCGTGGTGCTCACGAAGCTCGACGGCGACGCTCGCGGTGGTGCCGCGCTGTCGGTCCGCGAGGTCACCGGCCAGCCGATCCTCTTCGCGTCCAACGGCGAGAAGCTCGAAGACTTCGACACGTTCCACCCGGACCGGATGGCCTCGCGCATCCTGGGCATGGGCGACGTGCTGACCCTGATCGAGCAGGCCGAACAGCACTTCGACCAGGAGCAGGCCGAACAGGCCGCGCAGAAGCTCACCAGCGGGCAGCTCACGCTGGAGGACTTCCTCGAGCAGATGCTCGCGGTGCGCAAGATGGGCCCGATCGGCAACCTGCTCGGCATGCTGCCCGGCGCGGGCCAGATGAAAGACCAGCTCGCCGCGGTCGACGACAAGCAGCTCGACCGGCTCCAGGCGATCATCCGCGGCATGACGCCCGCCGAGCGCGCCGACCCGAAGATCATCAACGGCTCGCGCAGGCTGCGCATCGCGAACGGCTCCGGCGTGACCGTCCGCGAGGTCAACGACCTGGTCAACCGCTTCTTCGAGGCGCGCAAGATGATGGCGCAGATGGCGGGCCGGTTCGGCTTCGGCGGCGGAGGCGGCGGGAGCAAGAACCGCAAGGGCAAGAAGGGGAAGAAGGGCAAGAAGGGCCCCACGCAGCCGAGGATGCGCGGCGGGATGCCCGGCGGCATGCCGATGCTGCCCCCCGGCGGCGGGATGCCCGGCGGGATGCCGGACCTGTCGCAGCTCGGCGGCATGAACGACGTGCCCGGCTTCGACCCGTCCAAGTTCAAGCTGCCGAAGGACCCGAAGAACAATTGAGCCCGCTGCACCTGCACGGCACCGTCCTGCCCGACGGCGAACCGCGTGACCTCTGGATCCAGGACGGAAAGCTGTCCTTCGAGCCGGTTCCCGGCGCGGAAACGCTGTCCACCGGCGGATTCGTGGTCCCCGGGCTCGTCGACGCGCACTGCCACCCTGGCCTCGGCCCGAGCGGCGGACTGTCGGTGGAGGAGGCGGCGGACCAGGCCGCGACCGACCGCGACGCGGGCACTCTGCTGATCCGCGACTGCGGCCTGCCGCTCGACGTCCGTCCGCTGCAATCGCGCGCCGACCTGCCCACGATCATCCGCTGCGGACGCCACCTGGCGCTGCCGAAGCGGTACATCCCCGGCTTCGCGATCGAACTGGACGACCCGGCCCTGCTGCCGGAAGCAGTCGCCGAACAGGCCCGCGACGGCGACGGCTGGGTCAAGCTCGTAGGCGACTGGATCGACCGCGGCCAAGGCGACCTCGCGCCGCTCTGGCCGGACGACGTGCTGGCTGAAGCCATCGGCATCGCCCACGACCTCGGCGCACGCGTCACGGCACACGTCTTCGGCGAAGCAGCGCTGCCAGGCTTGATCGGCGCGGGCATCGACTGTCTCGAGCACGGCACCGCGTTGTCGCCGGATCAGCTCGCCGAACTCGCGCGCCGCGACGTCGCGTTGGTGCCCACGCTCATCAACATCGAGAACTTCCCGGGCATCGCGGACAAGGCAGGCAAGTACCCGACGTACGCGGCCCACATGCGCGCACTGCACGCCGGTGTCGGCGAGATGGTGTCCTCAGCGGTCGAAGCGGGCGTACGCGTCTTCGCGGGAACGGACGCGGGCGGCATGGTCGCGCACGGCCGTATCGCCGACGAGGTCGAAGCGCTCCACCGCGCGGGCATGTCGCGTACGCAGGCTCTCGCGAGCGCTTCCTGGGAGGCGCGCGAATGGCTGGGCCACCCCGGCATCGAACACGGCGCCCCGGCGGACCTGATCGTTTACGCCGACGACCCGCGCACCGACCTGGCCGCCCTGCACCACCCGACCCACATCGTCTTGGGCGGCACGGTCTTCCACTGACCACCCCAATGTGGCATTGGTTGCGCTGAACGCACCCAATGTGGCGTTGGTTGCATGCGACGCACCCAATGTGGCGTTGGTTGCATGCGACGCACCCAATGTGGCGTTGGTTGCATGCGACGCACCCAATGTGGCGTTGGTTGCATG
>NZ_JARACH010000021.1:0-138543 GCF_029087445.1 Amycolatopsis sp. La24 | reverse complement strand
GGGGTGCTTGTCAAGGCGGGAAAGATGCCTTGACAAGCACCCCCGCGCCGTGTTTTTGGCGTCGTATCGGGGGTGGGGGAGGTGTGGGTGCCTTGCTTTGGGTGCATCGGCTGCGGTTTGTGGGGGTCGGGCTTGCGTCCCGGTGTGGGGTTGGTGCGTTGGCTGCGGTTTGTGGTGGGGTGGCTTGCGTCGCGATGTGGCGTTGGCTGAGGTTTGGGGTGGGGCGGCTTGCGTCCCAAGTCGGGGCTGGGTGCGTTGGCTGCGGTTTGTGGTGGTGCATGCGGGGGTTCGCACGCGGAGCGTGCGTGGGTGCGGCGGCGGAGCCTCTTTCGCTCGCTGCACCGTGGTGGGGTTAGCGCCCCAATGTGGCATTGGGTGCGTGTGACGCAACGAATGCCACATTGGGTGCGTGGGATGCACCCAATGCCGCATTGGGGTGCATCGCGGTGCGGGCGGTGCCGTGCGGTGCGGGGGTCCGGGTTGTGGGGCGTGAGGGGAACCCTGGGGGAATCTGGCTCCGTGAGGGTTCCCCTCATTCGCTTCAGGGAGTGGGAGCGCAGGCGGTGTGGCCGACGGTGACCGATCCCGAGGCGCCCGAGGCGGGGGCGAAGTCGATGCGCAGCATGGTCAGGGTCATGCTTCCGTCGCCGGGCAGCGTTTGGATGTTGAAGACTGCGTTCGCCAGCAGCGTGCCGTCCGATTTCGTCAGCGGCTTCGTGTAGTTCGCGGGGAGTGGCGAGGGCAGGCCGCTGATTCCGGTCAGGCCGCTCAGGGTCCAGTTCGCGTTCGTGCCGCTTTGGGTTGCCTTGCAGGTCACCGTGTACGACGAGATGCGGATTCGTTTGCCGCCGGAGCTCACCAGGGCGGACAGTTCGAAGTTGTTTCCAGTGGCCGTCGACGTGGTGGTGGTGACGTCGTTCGCCGGGTCGGTGACCTCCGTTGTGCAGGAGGACGTGCCGCCGCCGAAGCGGACGCCTGGTTGCGACACCGCTGCTGCGGAGGCGCTTGTCGGGCCTTCTACGGCGCACGGGGCTTGCGTCGGGATGGAGATGGTGGTTCCGGACTTCGTGAAGTTCGCGTTGCCGATGTCGGCGATTCCGGCCGGGCTGTCCGCGACGGCGGTGCCGGCGGTGGCGAGCAAGCCGGCGGTGGCCAGGGCTGCTCCGGCCAGTGCGGTGCGCTTGATGATCATGTCGGGTCTCCTCGGCTGTGTTGCTCCCTCTCCCGACTATCCGCAGGTCCGAATCGCCCGTTGCGTCCTCGGGCGGCGATCACCCGTCCGGGATCGCGGATCAACCCGTTCGTGGCGTGGCGGGCATCAGGGGCGGCAGTGTCGCGTTCGTCACCGTTTCCGCAGGACAGCGGGTAAAGGCAGGCCGCGGGGCAACCACTACCCTGAAGGGGGTAACCGACTGGCGAAGAGCGCCATGAGAGAGCGGAGCCGACGTGTCTGTGTCTTCACCACCTCCGGGGGCGGCCCGGGATGGCGCTGTAGAGGACCTGCGCGCGACCGTCGGGCTGCAGATCCAGGACGAGCCGTTGCTGCGCGCCATCGCGGGCGGGCTGGCGGACGTCGAGACGATGCTGCGGGACGTCGTGAAGAGTGACGTGCCCGCTGTGCACGACGCGGCGTTGCACCTGGTCGAGGCGGGGGGCAAACGTTTTCGTCCGCTGTTCACGCTGCTGTCGGCGCAGTTCGGGCCCAAGCAGGGCGAGCAGGTGCTGATCGCTGCTGCCGCGGTCGAGTTGGTGCACCTCGCGACGCTGTATCACGACGACGTCATGGACGAGGCGACCATGCGGCGCGGCGCGGAGAGCGTCAACTCGCGCTGGGACAACACGGTCGCGATCCTCACCGGTGACTACCTCTTCGCGCACGCCTCCCGGCTCGTCGCCGACCTCGGCACGGACGCCGCGCGGATCATCGCCGAAACGTTCGGCGAGCTGGTCAGCGGGCAGATGCGGGAGACCGTCGGTCCCGGCCCTGGCGACGATCCGGTCGAGCACTACCTCACCGTCATCGCGCAGAAGACCGGGTCGCTGATCGCGACGTCCGGACGCTTCGGCGGCATGATGTCCGGTGCGGCCGAGGAGCACATCCAGGCGCTGCGCCGCTTCGGCGACATCATCGGCGCGGCCTTCCAGATCTCCGACGATGTCATCGACATCGCGTCGCCCTCGGTCGAGCTGGGCAAGGCGCAGGGCACTGACCTGCGGGAAGGCGTTCGCACGCTGCCGATGCTGTACGCGCTGGCCGATCCGGGCACCGACCCGCGGCTCGTCGAGCTGCTCGCCGGCCCCATCACCGACGACGACCTGGTGGCCGAGGCGCTCGAGCTGCTGCGCCGTTCCAGTGGCCTCGAACGCGCGCGTGAAACCCTTTCCGACTACGCTTCCCGAGCACGTGCCGAGCTCGCCTCGCTGCCCGCTTCCCCTGCGCGCGACGCTTGCGAGTCGGTCGCCGACTACCTGGTCGCGCGAACGTTCTAAAAGGGGCGAGAAATGTCCATTTTCGGGCAGGTGTGGCTCTGGAGCCTGCTGGCCTTCATTGTAGGCGCGGTCATCGCCTGGCTGGTGCTGGCGCGTCCGGCGCGCAAACGGGTGCGCGAACTGGAAACGGAACTGGCGAGCGCACACGCCGACACGGCCCGCGCCGCGGCCAGCACGCCCGCGCGCACCGCGGTGCCGGCGCCCGCGGAGGACTGGACCAGAGACCGCCGCGAGCACGCTCCGACGGAAGTCATCCAGGCGACGAGCGCTTTCGAGCCGGAAGCCGAGTACGACGCGGAATACCGCACGGCGCCGGAACCGGCCGCTGCTTCTGCCGCGGACACCGCGGAAGCGCCGGAGGACGACGTCGACGAGGCGTTCGCGCAGGCCGAGGCTCGCGAACACCAAGCGGCGAACGGGCTTTTCGACAGCGCCCCGGCCGAGAGCGCTCCGGAAGACTCCGGTTCGGCCTACCGCGCCGCCGCCACCGAGTACCTGCAGCCGGTCGACACCGGTTCGCACCGCATCGCGGAACCGGCCGAGGACCACGACAGCGGCTACCACCGTGTCGCAGAACCCGCCGACGAGCACGACAGCGGCTACCACCGCGTCGCGGAGTCGGCGGACGAGCACGACAGCGGTTACCACCGGATGCCGGAACCGGCTGACGTTCCCGCGGCGGACCACTCCGAGAGTCCCGCCGAAGAGGAGCCGAGCCGGCACCTCGCCGAACCGGCGGACGGCCTGTCCTCTTTGGAGCGACGGCTCGACCCGACTCCGTTGGACAGCACGGCTTCGGAGTCCGAGCCGGTCTCGCTGTTCCGTCCGGGCCCGGGCCGCGCGCCCGAACCGGAACCGGACTGGTTCAACCAGCCGGAAGCGGCTCAGCGGTCGCCGTTCGAGGAACCCGCCGAACCGGTCGAGTCGGCGGTCGGTCACCTCGAAGAGGATTCGTCGACCGATCACCTGATCCCGAGCGTCGAGCCCGTCGCCGCTGAGTCCACAGAGGACACTGCGGAAGGCAGCCAGGGCCTGCCGAAGCGGCAGCGCCGCGAATCCCCGCGTGGCGGTTTTGACCCGCCGCGGCCGATCCAGCCGTCGATGCGCCCGGTGGAGCGCCGTGAACCGGATCTCGCCGGCGGACACAGCGGTTCGCTGTTCGAGCCGTCCGTGCAACCGAATCAGGCCGCGATGGCCGCTCCGGAACCGCCGCCCGCACGGCAGACCGCGGACGACGCGGTGCCGCCGGGACCGTTCGGACCGGGTTCGGCGATGCCGCGTCCGGGCGGCGGTCGTCCGGCGGAGGGTTTCACCGTGAAGGCGAGCGTGACGGCGTTGCGGTATTGCGGGGAGGATTCGCCGCAGTTCCCGAAGATGGTGGCTGAGGTGTGGTTCCGCAGCGCCGCCGATGCTGAGCGGGTCGGGTTCCGTCCGCTGCACTGAGTCCAGATAGGACAGAGGCCGCCATTCCCGAATCCGGGAGTGGCGGCCTCTGTCTTATGTGGACTATGCGACGGTCCAGGTGTCCTTGCCTCGCAACAAGCCCTGCAGGTCCGGCTTTCGTGCTTCGCGTGCCTGCTCGACCTGGGCCCGGGCGGCGTCGTCGTACGTGGGGCGTTCGACCTGGCGCAGGATGCCCGTCGGGACGTGGTTCAGGTTCTGGTCGCCGAGGCGGGAAAGCGCGAAGGCGTACGACGTGTCCGCGATCGACGGGTCGTGCACCACCAGGTTTTCCTCGCCGATCTCGGCGACCTTGCCGACGTCCAGGCCGCCCCAGTCGCCGCGGCGGACGCCGAATTCGGCTTCCGGGCCGAAGCGGATCGGTTCGCCCGCGCGCAGCGGGATCAGCCGGGACGCGGCCTCGTCCTTGTCCTTCAGCACATCGAACGCGCCGTCGTTGAAGATCGGGCAGTTCTGGTAGATCTCCACCAGCGCCGAACCGCGGTGTTTCGCCGCCGCTTCAAGGACTTCGGTGAGGCCCTTGCGGTCGGAGTCCATCGCGCGGCCCACGAACGACGCTTCCGCGCCGATCGCCAGCGACAGCGGGTTGAACGGCGTGTCCAGCGAACCCATCGGGGTCGACTTGGTGACCATGCCCTGTCCGGACGTCGGCGAGTACTGGCCCTTGGTCAGCCCGTAGATCCGGTTGTTGAACAGCAGGATCTTGATGTTCACGTTGCGCCGCAACGCGTGGATCAGGTGGTTGCCGCCGATGGACAGCGCGTCGCCGTCGCCGGTGACGACCCACACCGACAGGTCGGGACGCGTGGTGGCGAGCCCGGTCGCGATCGACGGCGCGCGGCCGTGGATCGAGTGCATGCCGTAGGTGTTGAGGTAGTACGGGAACCGCGACGAGCAGCCGATGCCGGAGATGAAGACGATGTTCTCGCGCTTCAGCCCGAGCGTCGGCAGGAACGACTGCACGGCGTTGAGCACCACGTAGTCGCCGCACCCGGGGCACCAGCGCACTTCCTGGTCGGACTTGTAGTCCTTGGCCTTCTGCGGTTCGTCGGTGGTCGGCACCAGGTCGATGCCGCCCAACTGCGGCAGCCCGAGATCGATGGCGGTCACTTGACGCCCTCCGGAACGAGGTTGGCGATGATGTCGGCGAACACGTTCTGCAGTTCCTCGGCCTTGAACGGCAGGCCGGCGACCTTGGTGTAGGAGTGCACGTCCACCAGGTACTTCGCCCGCAGCAGCAGCGCGAGCTGGCCGAGGTTCATCTCCGGGACGACGACCCGGTCGTAGCGGGCCAGCACCTCGCCGAGGTTGTGCGGCAACGGGTTGAGGTGCCGCAGGTGCGCCTGCGCGATCGGCATCCCGAGCTTGCGCACCCGGCGGCAGGCCGCGCCGATCGGGCCGTAGGACGAACCCCAGCCCAGCGCCAGCACGCGCGCCTCGCCGGACGGGTCGTCGACCTCGAGGTCCGGCACGTCGATGCCGTCGACCTTCGCCTGGCGCAGCCGCACCATCTTGTCGTGGTTGTCCGGGTCGTAGGAGATGTGCCCGGTGCCGTCGGCCTTCTCCAGCCCGCCGATGCGGTGCTGCAGCCCGGGAGTGCCCGGGATCGCCCACGCCCGCGCGAGCGTCTCCGGATCGCGCACGTACGGCCAGAACTCGCCGGATCCGTTGTCGGAGTTGGGTTCCGACGCGAATTCCACGCGCAGGTCCGGCAGGTCTTCGACATTCGGGACCAGCCACGGTTCGGACCCGTTGGCGATCGCGCCGTCGGACAGCAGCAGCACCGGCGTGCGGTACTTCAGCGCGATCCGGGTGGCCTCGATCGCCGCGTCGAAACAGTCGGCGGGCGAGAGCGGCGCGACGATCGGCACCGGCGATTCGCCGTTGCGGCCGAACATCGCCTGCAGCAGGTCGGCCTGCTCGGTCTTGGTCGGCAGGCCGGTGGACGGCCCGCCGCGCTGCACGTCGATGATCACCAGCGGCAGTTCGGTCATCACGCCGAGGCCGATGGTCTCCGACTTGAGCGCGACGCCGGGGCCGGACGTGGACGTGATGCCCAGCGCCCCGCCGTAGGACGCGCCGAGCGCGGCCCCGATGCCCGCGATCTCGTCCTCGGCCTGGAAGGTGATGATGCCGTAGTTCTTGTGCTTGGACAGTTCGTGCAGCACGTCCGAGGCAGGCGTGATCGGGTACGTGCCGAGCAGGATCTGCAGCCCGGACTGCTGTCCGGCGGCCACGATCCCGTACGCCAGCGCGGTGTTCCCGGTGATCTGCCGGTAGGTGCCCTTGTTCAGCTTCGCGGGCGCGACCTCGAAGGTGGTCGCGAACGATTCGGTGGTCTCGCCGTAGTTCCAGCCCGCCCGGAAGGCGAGGATGTTCGCCTCGGCGATGTCCGGCTTCTTCGCGAACTTCTCGCGCAGGAACCGCTCAGTGCCCTCGGTCGGCCGGTGGTACATCCACGACAGCAGGCCGAGCGCGAACATGTTCTTGCAGCGTTCGGCGTCCTTCTTGCCGAGGCCGGTGTCGGCGAGCGCGCCCTGGGTCAGCGTCGACATGGCGACCCGGTGCACCTGGAACGGCGACAGCGAATCGTCGTCGAGCGGGTCGGTCTCGTAGCCGACCTTCACCAGGTTCCGCTTGGAGAACTCGTCGGTGTTGAGGATGATCGTCCCGCCGTGCGGGACGTCGCGGACGTTCGCCTTGAGCGCGGCGGGGTTCATCGCGACGAGCACGTCCGGCCGGTCGCCCGGCGTGAGGATGTCGTAGTCGGCGAAATGCACCTGGAAGGACGAGACGCCGGGGATGGTGCCCTGCGGCGCCCGGATCTCGGCGGGGAAGTTGGGCATGGTCGACAGGTCGTTCCCGAAGGCCGCCGCCTCCGAGGTGAACCGGTCGCCGGTCAGCTGCATCCCGTCGCCCGAGTCGCCGGCAAACCGGATGACCACCCGGTCCAGCTTGTTCACCTCGGTGGTCCGGGACGCGGCCAGCGCGCCGCGGGTGTTCCCGGCCGCGCTGCCGTTCGCACTGGTGCTCATGGGTCAGGGAATCCCTCTCTCCCGGCGTGCTGCGGGCCAGGGTCGGCTCCCCGGGGAGCCCGCCGAGGCCTGCTTCCGAGGTTACTCGCCACACCTGTGGCCGCGGTCGCAGAGCGGTCAAGTGTGGGGTCGCCAGGCCGAGTGCCCACCGGGGTGTCTTCGATCGTAGGGCGAATCGGCCCGGCGTCCGGAGTGACGCGCGTCTCTCGCCGCCGGTACGGCACTGACCAGCAGTTTGCTCCAGGTTGAGGGTTCTCGGAATGTGAGAAATTGTGCGCGGCGGTGCTCAGCGGCCGCTGATGCGCGCTTTCATCGCCGCCAATCGTTCCGCGAATGCCGGTGCGGCCAGCGATTCCAGCTGCGGAGCGAGTTCGGCGTCGACCGCGGCGGCGTGTTCGGTGAGGCCGCTCGTCTGCCGCATAGTCCGCTTGGTGGACAGCACCACCTCACGCGGAGCGGCGACCGCCGGGGCGGCGAGGTCGCGGGCGGCCTGGACCAATGCGTCGTGGCCGCCGTCCACCAAGCGCAGTGCGAACCCCACCCTTACCGCGGATTCCGCGGTAAGGGTTTCGCCGAACAACGCCATCGCGGACGCCTGCTGCGGACCGAGGATTCGTTGCGACATCCAGGTCATGCCGCCGCCGGGGTGCAAGCCGAGTTCGAGGAAGCGCGGGATGAATTTGGCGTGCGGACCCACGAGCCGGACGTCGGCGGCCAGCGCGAGGTTCAGACCAGCGCCGACAGCGGCCCCGCCGACCGCGGCGATCGTCGGCAGGCTGCATCCCGCGACAGCGAGGAAGCCCGCGTACACCGAACGCAATCCTTCGGCGTCAGCCTTGCCCAGCGCGGTGAGGTCCGCGCCTGCGCAGAACGCCGGCGGTGCACCCGTGACGATCACGGCGTGCACGCTCTCGTCGGCCTCAGCGCGCGCGACCGCGGCGGCCAGTTCGGCGGAGAGGTCGAGGGTGAGCGCGTTGCGGCTTTTCGGGGCGTCGACGGTGAGCAGCGCGATGCCCTGGTCGTGCTCGCTGTGAATGCGGTCGGTCATGGCGCTCAGCATCGCAGGCTGAGGCGCGCCGCCGCCGGTTAGAACTGTCACTCAGGACGGCGTCGGCGGCCGCTCCAGCAGCCGGGACAGCACGACTGTCGACACTGTCCGGTCGATGATTTCCAACCCGCGCAGCCGTTCCAATGCGGTCTCGAGGTGGTGGATGTCGGCGGCGCGCAGGTGGACGATCGCGTCCGCCGCGCCGGACACCGTGTACGCGGCGACGACCTCGGTCAACGGTTCGAGCCGGGCCCGGATCCGGCCGGGCGTGACGTTGCCCTGGCAGTGCACTTCGACGAACGCCTCGGTGCCCCAGCCGAGCGCCTCCGGGTCGACGACCGCGGTGAAGCCGCGCAGCACGCCCGTTTCCAGCAGTCGGTCCACCCGTCGTTTCACCGCCGGGGCGGACAGCCCGACCACCTTGCCGATCTCCGCGTAGCTGGAGCGGGCGTTGGCCACCAGGCAGGAAACGATTCGCTGGTCGATGGTGTTCACACGCAATGTTTAGCACGCAGGTGCGCAGTGAACAGCGATTGATTGCGAGATTAGGTCGACCTTAGCCTTGTTGCATGCAGGGAGAGGTTGTGCCGCCGCGGGTGCCCACGCCCCGCCGTTACCTGATGTGCCCGCCGCGTTATTTCGCCGTCGACTACGCGATCAACCCCTGGATGGACCCTTCGAAGCCGGTCAGCGCGGACGTCGCCGTCGCGCAGTGGACCGAGCTGCGCGACACCTACCGCCGCCTCGGCCACACGGTCGAGGAAATCGACCCGCAACCCGGCCTTCCGGACATGGTGTTCGCGGCCAATTCGGGCACCGTCGTGGACGGGCGCGTGCTCGGCTCGCGGTTCCGCGCCCCGCAGCGCGCCGCCGAGGCGGAGCACTTCCGCCGCTGGTTCCTCGAACACGGCTACCGCGACCTGACCATGCCGGAGAAGATCAACGAGGCCGAGGGCGATTTCGCCTGGACCGGCCGGGTGCTGCTGGCCGGCACCGGATTCCGCACCGACCCGGCCGCGCACGCCGAGGCGCAGGAGGTCCTCGGCGTCCCGGTCGTGTCGCTGCAGCTGATCGACCCGCGCTACTACCACCTCGACACCGCGCTGTTCGTGCTGGCCGAGGCGACGGACACGACGACCGCGCAGGTCGTCTACTACCCGGACGCGTTCTCGCCGGGCTCGCAGCGCGTGCTGCGGCGGATGTTCCCGGACGCTGTTCTCGCTACGGCGGCTGATGCCGAATGCTTCGGGCTGAACGGCGTGTCCGACGGGCGCAATGTCGTGTTGCCGGTTGAGGCGACCGACCTTGGCGCGCGGCTTGCTGAGCGGGGCTACGAGCCGGTGTATGTGGACATTTCGGAGCTGCGGAAGGCTGGCGGCGGGCCGAAGTGCTGCACGTTGGAGATCCGCAAGTAGGACGCCGGTTTCGCCGAGCCTGGTTACCTGAGGACCCGGCCGAGGAAGCCATGCAGGTAGCCCGCGACGACATCGAGGTGGCTTTCCAGCAGGAAGTGGCCGCCGTCGATCAGGTGCACTTCGGCGTCTCGCGCGTCGCGGGCGAAGGCTTCGGCGCCGGCTGGGCCGAAGATCTCGTCGTTGCGGCCCCACACGGCGAGCACCGGGACGTCGTGCGTGCGCAGGAATTCGTGCAGCAGCGGGTAAAGCGGGCGGTTGTTCTGGTAGTCGCGGAACAGCGCGAGCTGGATTTCGTCGTTGCCGGGGCGGGACACCCGCGCGTGGTCGTGTTCCCAGGTGTCCGGGCTGACCAGGCTCGGGTCGGCGACGCCGTGCAGGTACTGCCAGCGGATGGCGTCGTAGCTCAGCGCGGCGCGGACAGCCGGTTCGGTGTCCGGGCCGGGGTTCGCGCCGTAGGCCCAGAGGCCGGTCCAGAACGAGTCGACGAAGCCTTCCTCGTATCCGTTGCCGTTCTGCGTGACGATCGCCGAGATCCGGTCCGGCTGTTTGAGCGCGAGCCGCCAGGCGATCGGGGCGCCGTAGTCCTGGACGTAAACCGCGTAGCGGTCCAGGCCCAGCTGGTCGAGCAGGCCGGACGTGAGGTCGGCGAGTGTGTCGAAGGTGTAGTCGAACTCGTCGGCTGAGGGGGCGGCGGAGTGCCCGAAGCCGAGGTGGTCCGGCGCGATCACCCGGTAGCGGCCGGCCAGCAGCGGGATGAGGTTCCGGAACATGAACGAGCTGGTCGGATACCCGTGCAGCAGGACGATCGCGGGCGCGTCGGCGGGACCGGCCTCGCGGTAGAAGAGCTCGTGGCCGTCGACGGTCGCCGTCCGGTGCTGGATCATGGCTAACCCCTTTGAGGTTTTAATCTGGTTAGGTGCTCGCCATGGAAGCATGGCCGGGCTAACCTGTCAAAGTGTTCAATCTGGTTAGGGGCTGCGATGGACGTGCTCGACCTGCTCAACAGCAGGCCACTGGTCAACGGCGAGGAACAGGACGCGCTGGGGCAGCAGTGGGCGAGGGAGCACGGCGGAGACGGGAGCGCCGCGGAGCTGGAGCTGCTGCGTCAGGCGCGAAATCTCCTGTGCGACGTCGTGCGCGGGGACAGCTCGCCGACCGTGTTGCGTCCGCTTCTCGACGGGGTTCGGCAGGTTCCGGAGGTCTCCGCGGACGGGCTGCAGTGGTCAGTGGAAACGCCGCCGCACGCTCGGTTGACCGTCGAAGCGGTCCTGGATTGGGCGGCGCTCGAAAAGGATCTTCCTGGGCGGCTGCGGGCCTGTGCGAATGACGAGTGTCAGCTGTTCCTGCTCGATCGCAGCCGCGCCAATCGCGCCCGCTGGTGCTCGATGGCGGCCTGCGGCAACCGGGAGAAGGCGCGGCGGCACTATCAACGCAATCATTGAATCTTCACCCAAACGTGTGAAGATGGGGGCTGTCTACAAGTGTGGACATATTCCGATTTTCCTGCGGGAGTGTTTAGTCTGGGCTGAAAATGCACTGTTGACCATGGGATCGGTGTCGGTAACTACTCCGTTTGCTAATCCGATTAATCGGGTACGGTACGACGGACGGGAGGCGCGATGATCACCTTTGCGGTGCACGGCATCGGGAAGCCCCAGCGGGCCCTCGATCCTGGTGAGGACGAGCGGTGGATCACCGTGCAGCAGTTCGACGCGCTGCTGGACGTCGTCTCGGGGACGGGTGCGCAGCTCACCTTCGACGACGGGAACTCGTCGGACGTCGAGATCGCCTTGCCGCGGCTGGTCGAGCGCGGGCTTTACGCCGAGTTCTTCCCGTTGGCCGGCCGGGTCGGCGAGCGCGGGTACGTCGACCGCGCCGGGCTGCGGCAGCTGGTGGACGCGGGGATGCACGTCGGATCGCACGGCTGGGACCGGCTGGACTGGCGGAGGTTCGACGGTTCGTTCGCGGTGCGCCGGGAACTGGACGACGCGCCGAGGTTGCTGGAGCAGCTGAGCGGTACGCCGGTGCGGCGGTTTTCGCTGCCGGAGGGCCGGTTCGACCGGCGGGTGCTGACGCATCTGCGCGATGCCGGCGCGACGCGCGTGTACGCGAATGTCGGCGGGGTGCGCGGGGCGGCACTGGTGCGGTCGCGGACGGAGATCCGATCGGACCTGAGCCCGCGGTGGGCCGAGGCAGTAAGCCGCCGTCCGCGCCGATTCACCGGACGCTGGGCGTCGAGGCCCGGCCGGTAACCGGCCCCCCATTCGAGACGAGTCTTCACGGACTGCTCGCTTCGGCGGGAAAAAACACCCTCTTTTGGCGGGTTGTGACCGCATCCGTTCGGCGGCATCCTGAGCGCGCGCCGCCGTAAGGAAAGTTTCCTAATAAACAGGGAGCGTCGATGCGGAAACTCGTCCTGCTCGCGATTCTGGCGATAGCCGCCGCCGTCCTGCCCACTGCGCTCGCCTCCGCGGCGACCCCCGCTCCGGAAGCGGTCCAGGCGGGCCCGACCGCGGATCAAATCCTCGCCAAGGTGGCGTCCTGCAATCAGATCTCCAACGGCAAATACCAAACCGACGAAGACTCCGGCAGCGCGACCGTCCCGGTCTGCGACGCCGGCAAGGCAGTCTTCTGGAAAGCCGACATGGACATCGACTGCGACGGCCAGCGCACCACCGAGTGCAACGAGAACACCGACTGCTGCTTCCTGCCCGACACCGCTTTCCCGCAATCCGACGGGAAACCGCTCAACGCCGCCAAGCTGCCGTACATCGTCGTCCCCAGTTCGAGCAGCATCTGGAACTACGAAAACTCCGGCCTCAACGGCGGCGGTTCCTGCGCGGTGATCTACAACGGCAAGGTCGAATACGCGGTCATCGGGGACACCGGGCCGAACAAGATCATCGGCGAAGCGTCGTACGCGACGGCCAAGGACCTCGGCATCAACCCGGACCCGAAGAACGGCGGCGTCGACTCCGGCGTGACGTACGTGTGCTTCAAGGACTCGGCGGTGAACCCGATCGAGGACCACGCCGCGGCGACGAGCACGGGCGAAAAGCTGGCGTCGGAGTTCGTGGGCGGAAACTGAGTTTTTCAGAGAACTGAGGAGAATGCTCGGCGCGAGAGCTGCCGCGAACTCTGCCAAGCAGTACTGATGGCGACCTGATATACGTTGGTGTCCAACGAAGTTCGCCGTAACAAGGCCATGCCCCGCACCGACCTTTCGGATGTGAGCGAGCAGCAGTTCCGAGTGTCGGTCGTGATCGTGACCTACAAAAGCGCCGAAGTGCTGCCCGGATGCCTCGATTCGCTTCCCGCTGCGTGCCACGGCACAGAACTCGTCGAGGTGGTCGTGGCCGACACCATGTCCAGCGACGCCACCCCGGAGATCGCGAGCCGCGGCTGGGACTTTCCAATTCGGCTGGTGAGTACCGGGCACGGCGGCAGTCGCGCCGCGGCCCTCAACGCGGCGATCAAAGAAGTCCAGAACGTCGACGTGGACGCGGTCTTCGTCCTGAATCCGGACGCACGCCCCCGTGCGGGCTCACTGGCCGTGCTCGGAAAAGCGCTCGATTACCCGCGCAGAGGCATCGTCTATCCACGGCTGCTCAACGTGGACGGTTCGCTCCAGCCTTCGATCCGCCGCGATCCCACGGTGCGCCGCGCGCTGGCCGAAGCGATCGTGGGAAGCGCGTGCGCGGGTAGATGGGGAACGATGGGCGAGCTGATCACTGATCCAGTGCAATACGAGTACCCCCGTCCGGTCGCCTGGGGCACCGGAGCGGCGATGCTGATCAGCGCTGAGGCGTTGCACGATATCGGCCCGTGGGACGAATCGTTCCTGCTTTACGGCGAAGAGGCGGAGTTCTGCTTGCGGGCAAAGGATTTCGGCTGGCAGCCGTGGTACGAGCCGGCTGCGGTGGTCGATCACCTCGGTGGCGAGTCCCGCGCCAACCCGGAGTTGCGGGCGCTGCTCACCGTCAACCGGGTCGAGGTTTTTCGCCGGCGCAGCGGGAGTCTGGCGTCGGCGGCCTACTTCGCCGCGGTGGCGCTCGGCGAGTTCTTCCGTTCGCTCGGCGGACGACGCACCGCGAGAGCCGCGCTCGTGGCGTTGATGCGCCCTTCGCGCCGGCTGACCGCGCTTCCGGACTGAACGGCGTTGGTCCGCACCCGGCGCACGGCCGGCAGTTCTCGCGGGCTCAGCGCCGGTATTCAGCGCCTTCCGAGGCCGTACCACCGAAATCCGGCGCGGGCGAGCACGTCCGGGTCGATCAAATTGCGGGTGTCCACGACGACCGGACGCCGCGTCAGCTCGGCCAGGCGCGGCCAATCGAGCGTACGGAACTGCGGCCATTCGGTGAGCACGACGAGCGCGTCGACGTCCTTGGCGGCCAGCTCCGGATCCTCGACCACGTTGATCGACGCCAGTGCCGGATGCGTGGTGCCAGCCGGCACCGCCGGGTCGTACGCGACGAGATCGGCACCGTCCTGGCGGAGCATCGCGGCGACCGCGATCGCAGGAGAATCGCGCAGGTCGTCAGTGTTCGCCTTGAACGTGAGGCCGAGGAGGCCGACGCGCGCATGCGAGAGCGTGCCGGAACGCCGCCCGGTGACCGATTGCCGCACTTTGTCCACGATGCGCTGCCGCTGCCGTTCGTTCGTGTCGATTGCCGCGCGCAGCAGGCGGAACTCAAAGTCGGCGGAGTCCGCGATCTGCAACATCGCCCTGGTGTCCTTGGGCAGGCACGAGCCGCCCCAGCCCGGGCCGGGCCTGAGGAACGACTGGCCGATCCGGCGGTCGTAGCCCATGCCCTCGGTGACGTCGCCGATGTCCGCACCCAGTCGCTCGCACAGTTCGGCCATCGCATTGACATACGACAACTTCATGGCGAGGAAACAGTTCGCCGAATACTTCACCAGCTCTGCGCTTGCCGCGTCGGTGAGGACCGTCGGCGCGCCGAGCCGCGAATACAAGGCGGCGACGCGTTCCGCCGCGTCCTGCGACCGGCTGCCGACGACGATCCGGTCCGGCTTCAGGAAGTCCTCGACCGCCGACCCCTCGCGCAGGAACTCGGGGTTGCTGACCACGGCGACGTCGTCGCGGCCCAGCAGCTCCTGCGTGCGGTCTGCGGTCCCGACGGGCACAGTCGACTTGTTGACCACGACCGAATCCGGTGCCAGCACTTCGGTGATCTCGCGCAGCACCGCTTCCACCGAGCCCAGGTCCGCGACGCCGCCCACGCCCATCGGGGTCGGCACGCACAGGAACACGATTTCGGCGGCGGTACCCGATTCCGGCGCGACGGCGGCTCGGGCGCCGAGGACGAAGCTCAACCTGCCTGCGGCGAGTCCCTCGGCCACCAGTTCGGCGAGCCGAGGCTCCAGGATGTCGACTTCGCCGCGGGACAACCGCGCGATCTTGTCCTGGTCGACGTCGGCGCAGACCACGCGGTGGCCGAGAGAGGCGAGGCAGACGCCTGTGGTCAGGCCGACATAGCCGGTGCCGACTACAGCGATGCTCCGGACGAACATGGGTCAGATCCCCTCGGTGGCGTTGTCGCGGCGCAGCAGCCGGTCGTAGACGGAGACGTAGGTTCGTGCCTGCGGGGCCCAGTCGAGTTCGCGTTCGGCGCGCAACCTGCCCCGCTTGCCCAGCTCCTCCCGGCGATCCGGGTCGTCGAGCAGGGAGACGAGCTGTTCTGTGAAACCGGCCGCGTCGCCGGGTTCGACGTACACCGCGCAGTCGCCGGCGGAGATCGCGTTCTCGGCGAGCCGGTAGGCGACCACCGGCAGTCCGTAGGCCAGATACTCCATCGTTTTGTTCATCGTGGAGACGTCGTTGAGCGGGTTCAGCGGATCCGGCGAGAGCCCGGCCGAGGCGGTCGAAAAGTACTCGGAGATCTGAGCGGGCCCCACCCGGCCCGGCAGATCGACGTAGTCGTCGAGACCGAGTTCGGAGCACTGACGGCGCAGGTCCTCGAGACAGTCGCCGAATCCGAGGACGGCGAACTGCACGTCGTCGCGGCCGTGTTCGAACACCGTCCGCCGGGCGATGTCCAGCACCACGTCGACGCCGTCCTGCGGGCCCATGATGCCCAGCCACACGGCGAGGTGCCGGCGGCCGCGGCGAAGCTCCGGCACTGGCCTGCCGGCCCGCATTACCGAGGTGTCCGGCCCGGACCGCACGATGCTCGTGTTCTCTTCCGGCACGCCGCCGCGGTCGGCCGCGATCCGCTGATAGGAAGCGTTGGTGGAAATGACGTGGTCGGCGGTGCGGAAGGTCATCCGCTCCAACCAGTACAGACCGGCGAGCTGCGCGCGGGCGGCGCGGCCGGACGGTTCGCCGAAGCGCGACCGGAAGACCTCCGGATTGAGGTCGTGGTGGTCGAACACGAACCGGACGCCCCGGCGCCGCCACAGCCGCGCGAGTGCCCAATAGGTGTCCGGCGGATTGCAAGCTTGGAGCGCGGAGAACGGCTTGCGCCGCCATGCTTTCCGGCTCAACCACGCGGTGCGCAGCCACGAGTAGCCGAACTCGAGCGCGTAGCCGAACACCCCGCCCGCCTCCGGGGCGGGCGCGTACTTGTACAGGTGCACGCCTTCGAAGACCTCGTAGCCTGGATCTCCGTCGCCCTTCGGGCAGATAACCGAAACCTCGTAGCCCGCCTCGGTGAGCGCACGGCATTCGAGCCAGACCCGTCGATCGAGGGGCACCGGGAGATTCTGGACTATGACGAGGATGTGCGGACGCGTCATGGCGGCCTCTCCTGCAGACGGTCGACGTTCATAGTTCGCTGCGCCGCTCGGCTCTGTTACGGTGCCGACGAAAGTGACCGTGTTGCAATGATCGCTTGCGCTGCAATGGTTTCCGGCCGCGCCGCGGTGTGTCGAAAACGCACCGCACGGCGTGGCCGTGGCCATTTTTCGGGTGGCTAGGCATTCCGGACCGCTGTAACGCGGCACCCAGTGCGGAGCGAATACCGGGTCGTAAGCGGTACGCGACCCGCGGAGCCGCGGTCACCCCGGAGAGGGCGCCCCATGTTGACCTGCCGACTCTGTGGCTCCACGAGCTTGGCGGACGTGGCCGATCTCGGCGCGACTCCGCCGTGCGAGCGCTTCCTCACTGCTGAGCAACTCGCCGAGCCCGAGATCACCTACCCGCTGCACCTGCGCGTGTGCACCGAATGCTGGCTCGCCCAGCTGCCTCCGTTGATCACGCCGGAGGACACTTTCACCGAGTACGCCTATTTTTCCTCGTACTCCGCGTCGTGGGTCGAGCACGCGGAACGGTTCGTCGCTGACGCGGTCGAGCGGCTCGGGTTGGAAAAAGACGGATTTGTGGTGGAAGTCGCGAGCAACGACGGATATCTCCTTCAACATGTGGTCAAACGGTGGATCCGGTGTCTGGGAATCGAACCGTCGGCAAACGTCGGCCAGGCGGCACGAGACCGGGGCGTGCCCACGCTGACCACTTTTCTCGACGAGGCGACGGCCGCCGAGGTCCGGGAAAGCAACGGCCCGGCGAACCTGGTGGTGGCCAACAACGTCTACGCGCACATTCCGGATCTGATCGGGTTCACGCGTGCGCTGCGGGCCCTCGTCGCGGACGACGGCTGGGTTTCGATCGAGGTGCAGCATCTGTTGACGCTCATCGAGCTCACTCAGTACGACACGATCTACCACGAGCATTTCCAGTACTACACCGTCGCGTCGGCGCAGCGAGCTCTCGCGACCGGCGGGCTCACCCTGGTGGATGTCGAACTGCTGCCGACGCACGGCGGTTCGCTCCGGCTGTGGGCGCGACCGGACGAGGCGGCCGGCGAGCCGAGCGCGCGCGTGCTGGAGGTGCTGGCTCAGGAGAAAACCGCGGGACTGCACGAACTCGCGGGATACACGGAGTTCGGCAGGCAGGTGGCGACCGTGCGCCGGGAGTTGCTCGGGTTCCTGGTCGAAGCCGCCCGCGAAGGCGCGACCGTGGTCGGATACGGAGCGCCGGGCAAGGGAAACACACTGCTGAACCATTGCGGGATCCGGCCGGACTTGCTGGCCTATACCGTCGATCGGAATCCGTACAAGCACGGCCGGTTCACTCCCGGCACGCGCATCCCGGTCCTGGCCCCGGAACGGATGGCGGAGGATCGCCCCGACTACGTGCTGGTGCTGCCGTGGAATCTGCGCGAGGAACTCACCGAGCAACTGTCCTACGTCGGGGAGTGGGGCGGCAAGCTGGTGTTCCCCATTCCTCGGCTGGAAGTCGTCGACCCGGCGCGGAGCGAGGTGGCGAGATGAAGGTAGTCCTGTTCTGCGGCGGGTACGGCACGCGGATGCAGTCCGGTCCGGGCGACGCGCCCAAGCCGATGCAACTCGTCGGGCCGCGGCCGCTGCTGTGGCACGTGATGCGGTATTACGCGTACTTCGGGCACAAGGACTTCGTGCTGTGTCTCGGTTACGGCGCGCACCACATCAAGGATTTCTTCCTGCACTACGAGGAAAGCGCGTCGAACGACTTCGTGCTGCAGGGCGGACGGGTGGATCTGCTCTCCGCCGATATCTCCGACTGGCGGATCACGTTCGTGCAGACCGGGATCAACTCGCCGATCGGCGAACGTCTGCGCCGGGTGCGGCCGTATGTCGAAGCCGAGGAGATGTTCCTCGCGAACTACGCCGACGTGCTCACCGACGCGCCCCTGCCGGACCTCATCGACCGGTTCTCCGCGTCCGACGCGGGCGCTTCGATGATGATCGTCCCGCCGCCGGCGACATTCCACTGCGTGGAGGTATCGGAGGCGGGTTTCGTCTCGGGAATCACGCCGGTGAGCGAGATGCCGCTGTGGGCCAACGGCGGGTATTTCGCGCTGCGACAGGAAGTGTTCGACCACATCCCGGAGAACGGCGACCTGGTCGCCGACGGCTGCGCCGAACTCGCCAAGCGCGGCAGGCTGCTCGCGTATCCGCACCGCGGTTACTGGCGGCCCACGGACACGATCAAGGAGCGGGCGGCGTTGAACGAGGCGTATGCACGGGGAGAAAAGCCTTGGGCGCTTTGGGAAAACGACCGGGTACCGGTCGGATGATCGGCGCCAGGCTGCCCGGGCTGGCGAAGGTCGCCCTGCTCGCCGCGCACTGTGACGATCTCGCGATCGGTGCCGGCGGGACCCTGCTCACCCTGTGCGAAGCACGACCCGGGCTCGAGATCCAGGCGCTCGTGCTGTCGGGCGGCGGGACCGTGCGCGAGGAAGAGGAACGAGCCGCGCTGGCCGCGTTCTGCCCAGGCGCCCGGCTTTCGGTGACGGTACTGAAACTGCGCGACGGCCGGCTCCCCGCGCAGTGGGAAGAGGCCAAGGAAGCAGTGGAGGACCTGCGTTCGAAGATCGATCCGGACCTCGTCATCGGGCCGCAGCCGAGGGACGCGCACCAGGACCACCGGGGGCTGGCGAAGCTGATCCCGACGGCGTTCCGGGGCCAGCCGGCGCTCGGGTACGAGATCGTCAAATGGGATGGCGACCTCGGCCGTCCATCCGCTTACCAGCCGCTCACGCCAGAGATCGCGGAGCGGAAAGTGACGCTGTTGCAGGAGCATTACGCGTCGCAGCGGCACCGGCCCTGGTACGACCGGGAGGCGTTCCTGGGGCTGGCCCGGATCCGCGGCATCGAATGTCAGGCGCGGTACGCGGAGGCCTTCCATACCGGCAAACTCACCCTCGACCTCGCGGGAGGCTGATCGATGCGCGTCTTGCTCACCGGACACCAGGGGTACCTCGGCAGCGTGATGGCACCGGTGCTCGCCCAGTCCGGACACGAGGTGACCGGGCTCGATTCCGGCCTCTTCGCCGACTGCGTGCTGGGCCCGCAGCCGAATGATCCGCCCGCGCTCGCAGTGGACCTGCGCGACGTCACGGTCGATCAGCTCGCCGGTTTCGAGGCGGTGATCCACCTGGCCGCACTGTCGAACGATCCGCTCGGTTCGCTGGACCCGGACCTCACCTACGCCGTCAACCACCGCGCGTCGACGAGGCTGGCGATGCTCGCGAAGGAAGCCGGCGTGCGGCGCTTTCTCTACGCCTCGACGTGTTCGGTATACGGCGCGGGCGGCGACGACTTGGTAGACGAGGACGCACCGCTGCGTCCAGTCACGCCGTACGCCGAGTCCAAGGTGCGGGTGGAGGACGATCTCGTCAATCTCGCCGACAGCGACTTCACGCCGGTTTTCCTGCGCAATGCCACCGCATTCGGCTTTTCGCCGCGGTTGCGCGCCGACATCGTGCTGAACAACCTCGTCGGCCACGCGATTCTCACCGGGGTGGTCCGGGTGCTGTCCGACGGAACCCCATGGCGGCCCCTGGTGCACGCCGCGGACATCGCCAGCGCGTTCGCCGCGGCGCTCACCGCGCCGGCGGAAGCGGTGCGCGCGAGGGCGTTCAACGTCGGGACCGAGGAGAACAACCTGCGGGTGGCGGAGATCGCGGAGGCGGTGGCGAAGGCGGTGCCGGGTTCCGAGCTGCTGATCACCGGGGAAGCCGGCAACGACCCGCGTTCCTACCGTGTGGACTTTTCCCGCGCTCGGGCCGCATTGCCCGGCTTCGCGTGCGTATGGACAGTGCCCGCCGGCGCACGGGAACTGGCCGGCAAGTACCGCGCCTTCGGGCTGACCCAGGAGGCGTTCGACCGCCGGTTCACCCGGCTTGCCCGGCTGCGCGACCGCGGGGCGACCGGCAGCGTCGACGCCGGCCTTCGCCCGGTCGCGGTGGGCTGAGGCGGTGGCCAGCCCGGTGGCGGACCCGCTGACCGCGGGCCCGGCGGAATCTGTCCGGTGCCGGTACTGCCGCGGCGCGCGTGGCGAGGTGGTGCTCGATCTCGGCCTGCAGCCGGGTTGCGAGCAGTTCGCCGAACCGGACGACGACGGGCCTGACCCGCGATATCCGCTGCGCATGTGGCTGTGCGCGGCGTGCGGTCTTGCGCAGCTGGCGGAAGACCCCGGACTGCCCGAAACCGTGCTCGGCCTGGAGCCGCGTTCGATGCGGCAGCAGGCCGAGCACGTGCTCGACCGGCTGGCCGCGGAAGGCCGGCTGCGCGCCGGGCAGACGGTGGCCGAATTCGGCAGTCCGCACGGCAGTGCGTGGCTGCCGAGATTGCGGAGCCGGGGTCTTGTCCCCGAGGACGGACGCGCCGATCTCGTTTTCGACATTTACGGCATGCTGCACGAACCGAACCAGAGCGACGCGCTGCTCAGCCGCTCGGCCCGGTTGGCGCCGGGCGGGCTGCTGGTGTTCCAGATGTTCAGCCTGGCCAGCGTAATGCGACTGGGACAGTGGGACGAACTGCGGCACGGGCACCACGCGTATTGGTCGCTGCCCGCGTTGGACGAGGCGCTGGGCCACTACGGCCTCGGCGTGCACCGGGCGTGGAACTGCCCGCTCGCGGGCGGCACGCTGGTGGCGCTCGCGAATCGAACTCCGGAGCCGGACCGCGACACGCGTGTGCTGATCGAAGCCGAGCGTGCGGCGGTGTCCGCTGGTGAGGTGCGTGCTCTGCAGAAACGGGCCGACACCGAAGCGGCCCGGTTGCGCGAGTGGCTCGTCGGCCGGAAGCTCGCCCGCCGCCGGGTGATCGGCTACGGCGCGGCTTCCCGGGCGGTGCCGCTGCTGTGCCACGCCGGGATTGACGACGACCTGCTGCTCGCGGTCGCGGACGCGTCGCCGGGCAAACAGGGGAGGCGAATGCCGGGCACGCGGATTCCGGTGATCGCCCCCGCTTACCTTCGCCGGGGCCAACCCGCTGATGTGCTGCTTCTGCTGCCGCATCTCCTGGACGAGGTCCGGCACAGCGTGCCGGAGGTCGAGGAGTGCGGCGGAAGGTGGGTCCGCGTGGACGACGTGCTGGCGGGACGCGCATGAGCGGGGTCGAACTGTCGGTGCTGATGGTCACCTACAACGCCGCGGCACACGCTGAACGCACGCTGCGGGCGCTGACCGGACCGGCGGCTCCGTCGATGCCGTTCGAGATCCTGGTGAGCGACAACGGGTCGACCGACGGGGTGGCGGACATCGTCGACGACGTGGCCGGATCGGGCACGGTCAAGCGGCTGGGCCGCAACACCGGATTCGCTTACGGCGTGAATCGGGCCGCGGAACGCGCGTCCGGCCGCTATCTGCTGCTGCTCAATCCGGACGCCGAGCCGAAGCCGGGGGCCATCGACGCGCTGGTCGCGCACTTGCGGGCGAATCCCGCCGACGGGATCGCCGGCGGGCGCACGCTGGACGTGACCGGGCGGCTGGAGCCGCGCAGCTGCTTCGGCCGGATCACCCCGTGGAGCTTGACCTGCTCGGCTCTCGGGCTTGCCGTGCTCTTGCGCGGGTCCCGGATTTTCGACCCGGAATCGCTCGGCGGCTGGGCACGGAATTCCGTGCGGCACGTCGACGTCGTCTCCGGCGGACTGATGCTGCTCAGCCGGGAGCTGTGGGACCGGCTCGACGGCCTCGACGAGGCGTTCCACATCTACGGCGAGGATCAGGATCTGTGCCGGCGCGCCCGCGATCTGGGCTGCCGGCCGTCGATCACGCCGAGCTGCGAGGTCGTGCACGACGTCGGCGCTTCTTCGGCCGGCGATGTCGCCAGCCGTGACGTGCTGGTTCTGGCCGGGCGGGCCGGCGTCGTCCAGCGGCATCTCGGCCGTTGGCGACGGTACGGTCTCTTCATGATGCGGTTCGGCGTCGCCGTGCGAGCGCTCGCGGAACGGGTGCTGCGTCGGCGTTCGCGCTGGGCTCTGGTGTGGCAGCGGCGAGCCCAGTGGGAGTCCGGGTGGCCGGGCACCCGGGTGTCGTCGTGAGATCCGTGCTCCGGGCGGCGGTGCGCGCAGGCACTACCTGGGCGGGTTCGGTGCGCGCGGTCCGGACCGAGGAAGCACACGCGGTCCTGACCTTCGACGACGGGCCGGATCCGGTCGGTACCGAGCGCGTTCTTTCCGCCTTGGCGGCGAGGGGTGCGAGCGCGACGTTTTTCGTACTGACGGAGCGGGTCGGGAAATACCGCACGCTACTCGCGGAAACAGTCGCGGAGGGTCACGAGATCGCGTTGCACGGTCTCGATCATTCCCGGCTGACACGGTTCGGTGCGCGCGAGGTCGGGACGCGGGTCGCGACTGCCCGCCGGGTGCTGGAGGACGCCCTCGGCACACCGGTGCGCTGGTTTCGTCCGCCGTACGGCGCGCAAACCCCGGCGACGTGGCGGGCTGTCCGGCGCACTGGTCTGGAGCCGGTCCTCTGGGGCCCGACCGCGTGGGACTGGCTCGACGAACCAGTGCCGGTTCTGGCCGCACGCGCGATGGAAGGCATGAAGCGCGGAGCGATCCTTCTCGCACACGATGGTTACGGTGACGACCCCGGCGATCCTTCCGGTGCTCCGGCGCCGACGTTCGACCGCGGAGCGTTGGCGTCCGCCGTGCTTGACGCGCTGGCGGAGCGCGGACTGCGGGGGGTTTCGCTGGAGGCGGCGATGCGAACGGGCACCGCGGAGCGGTGGGCGTGGTTTCGGCGGTGAGGTGCTCAGCTGAGGATTTTGGCTGCCACAGCGAGGATTTCCTCCGCCGCGCGCCCCCAGGTGGCGTGTGCCAGCACTTCGGGAGCCTGCTGCACCGTGCGGGCGCGGACGCTTTCGTCTGCCAGCAGGTCGGCGATCAGGGCGGCGAGTTCCGCCGGGTCGTCGGTCGACACGAGACCGCCGTTGTCTCCGGGGCGGATGATCTCCGGCATCGCACACCGGTCGCGGCCAACGCACGGGATACCGTGCGCCAACGCCTCGACGAACGCGATCCCGTACCCCTCGAAGTGGCTTGGCATCACGAAAAGGTCGTGCTGGTGGTAGAGCGCCGCCACCTGGTCGAGCGGGATCCTGCCGAGGAACCGCACACCGTCTGGGACCGGCCCCGGCAGCGGCCACGCGACGGGCCCGACGATCGTCAATTCGATCCGCGGATCCGACTCGCGTCGGAGAATTTCCCACGCTGCCAGCACTTCCGGTCCCGCTTTGCTGGTGAAGTCCTTTCCGACGAACAACAGGCGCGGCGGGCCAGCGCGCTCGGGAACCGTCGGCGCGGACTCGGGGAGAGCGTTGCAGCCCGGATTGACGACGTGGACCCGCTCCGCGGGCAGACCGGTCACCCGGATCAGGTGCCCGGCGAGCCATTCGCTCATCGCCAGCACCCCGGCCGCCTCCGCGTAGATCTCCAGTTGCCGCTCGCGCAGCTGTGCGAGCCGGCGCGCGTTCAAGTGCGGAAAATGCCGCAGCCGGCGTTCTTCGCGCAGCAGATCGAAACTCAGGTCCTGGTAGACGAGGTACGGCGTGCGCAGCCGCGCGAGGTCGCCGATCTGCAGTACCGCGTCACAGTCCGCGGCCGACCGCCGCAACCGCCTTCCGGCGAGCCCTTGGGTGAGCGGATGGTGTTTCCAGCCGCTTGCCCAGCGTCCCTCGTGGCGGTGCGCGGCGAGTACTTTCAGCGCCGTCCGCGCCGGGCGCGCCCAGGTGAGGCCGACGTCGCGCACGTCGGCCCGCTCGCGCAACGCGGCTCGCAAATACCAAGGCGTGTAAGACCAGGTCGGCTGTGGCGGGTCGTCCCACGCGCAGGCGAACCCGAGTGAGATCCGGCCGGATTGTCCTCGTTGCGGAGACGCGACACCAGACGGTGACCCTTGATCTGTCACGTTCGGACCGCCTTTGTCGATTCACTACTCGAGGGGCCGGGGGAGACCCATCCTGACGGCCAGGCGAAGGGCGGGTCAATGGACCTCTTCGGGATTTTCCGGATCGCGTTCCGGCGGTGGTACGTCCTTGCCGCCGCTCTGGTCGCGACGGGCCTACTGGGGTTCCTCGCCGCGAGCCAGGTCGCGCCGAGTTATTCGGTCAACGGCGTCCTCGTCGTGAACATCCCGTACGCGCAAGACGAAGCCGCGGCCGCGCGGCTGGCGGGCAACCCGTACTTCGACACCCGGACCGCCGCGTCGGTGATGGGTTCGATCGCGGATTCGCCGGACGTGCGCGACGTGGTCGGGAAGGCGGGTGGCAGCCCGGACTATGTGATCAATGTGGACAGTGGCCGTCCGCTGCTGCTGATCACCATCACCGGGAAGACCGCGCAAAGCTCGCTCAGCACCTACAGCCTGCTGTGGAAGGAACTCGATCGGCGGATGCAGGCGCTGCAGGACGTCAAGCAGATCCCTGCCCAGTTCCGGGTGACCGTCGACGACGCGCTGCAGCCCAAGGAAGCCGCGATCTCGAGCGGCAGCCGCACCAAGGTGCTGCTCGCCGCGCTCGCCATCGGTGTGGTGCTGGCGCTCGGATCGTCGGTGTATGTGGACTACCTGCTGCGCCGGCGCTCGGTCCGTGCCGCCGCGTCCGCCACCGCCGCGACGGCTGACCCCGCCGCCGGTCCTCCGCCGGACGACGCCGCGGGCGTCGACGACCGGCGGATCGAATGGCCGGAGGAGAAAAGCGCGTCCAGGCCGGAACGCACCGCGACACCGCTGTCCGACCAGCCGACCCGCCAGTTCCGCCCGGTCGGGGTGAACGGCACGGTCGCCCGGTCGGGGGCGCGCGGTGACGTTCCCGAAACCGAACGGGCACAGTGAGCGGCCTTCCGCGCTCCGGCCTGCGCGCCCGGCTGGGCCTCGGCGAGTTCATCCCGATCGAACGGCGCATCGACAAGCACCCGTGGCTGGCCACCGCCGCGCTCGGCGGCGGAGCGCTGGCGACGGTCGCCGAGGTATTCGTGCCGGATTTGACGTTTCTGGCCCTCGCCGTCACGGCACTGCTGATCGGGTACGCGTTCTCGCCCAAGGACGAGGTGACCGGGCTGACCCTCCTCCTCGCGCTGACGTTTTTGCTGCCGGCGAACCTGGTGATCGCCCCGCTCGGCCAGGCTGGCGTGCCGAGCGGGCTGCTGGCGACCGGGCTGTTCCTGATCTGGTTCTTCCTGCGGCTCGCGCCGGACCTCGGCACGGACCGCCGCTTCCAGCCGTTGCGGGTCCTGGTGCTGTTGGCGGTGGTGAGCCAGTTGGCGAGCTATGCGGCTGGACAGATCCGCGGGCTCAGCGCGCTCGAAGCGTCCGGAGCGAACTCCGGACTGCTCGGCGAGTTGAGTGCCATCGGCGTGCTTTTGTACACCGCGGACACGCTGCGCGACATCCGCGCGGTGCGCCGGGTGCTGACGCGGGTGACCATGGGGGCGGCGGTGCTCGCCTTCGTCGCGGCACTGCAGTTCTTCGACATCGTCGATCTGTCGAAGATGATCCGCGTGCCGGGACTCACCGTGCACGAATCGACGGCGGACTTCGTCCAAAGCCGCGACGGCTTCAACCGGGTCGCCGGGCTTGCGACCCACCCGATCGAATACGGCGTGGTGCTGAGCATGGCGCTGCCGCTCGCGCTGCACCTCGCGCTGACCGCGCAACGCCACAAACCCGCGCGCTGGACGATCGTGGCGATGATCGCCGGCGGGATCCCGCTGTCCATCGGCCGGTCGGCGATCCTCGCCACCGGGGTGGCGCTGCTCGTCTACCTGGGGTCCGTGCGGCTGCGGGCGTTGCTGAACCTGCTGCCGTTCGCGATCGCCGGATTCGTCGCGGTACAGGCGGGCGCGCCGGGTCTGCTGACGAGCATCAAGGGCCTGTTCACGAACGCGGGCACCGATCCGAGCATCCAGGGCAGGACCGACGACTACGCCGCGGTGTTCGGGCTGTGGCAGCACCACCCGTTCTTCGGCATCGGGCCCGGCACCTACGTGCCGAAGCTGTACCGCGTGCTGGACAACGAATATCTGTACGAACTCGTCACGGTCGGCGTCGTGGGACTGGCCGTGGGCTTGGCTCTGTTCGGGACGGGCTACTCGCTCGCGCGGCGGGTGCATCGAAGCGCGCCGAGCGCCGACGCGCGAGGCATGGGCCAGGCGCTGGCCGGTTCGATCGCCGCCGCCGCGGTCGCGGCGTTCACCTTCGACGCGTTCGGTTTCGCGATCATGTTCATCACGACGCACCTGCTGATCGGATGCGCCGCGGCGCTGTGGCGGGTGTCGGTTCGCGACGTGCCGGACGCGCAGCGGCAGCCGCCCTCGTGGATCAGCAGGCTGGCGAACCAGACCTGGCATCCGGTCTGAGGCTCTCAGCGAGTGGTTCCCCACGCGACCCGCTGGCGGCGGGCGCGGCGGATCGCGTCCAGCCCGCGCACGACGAGACTCACCCCGGCGAACACCGCCGCGTCGAGCAGCCGCACCTTCCGCTCGCGCACCAGGCGGGTCAGCGCGCCCACTCCGGCGGCACCGCTGGCTGCGGGCAGGCCCAGTTCGGCGAGCTGCCGATTTCCCGCGACGACGCGGATCCGCCTGCGGACCATGGCCGCGATGGTGCGCACCGGCGTCACCGTCACCTCGACCTCCCCGACCACCACCCGCTGCGCCGGGCCGATCCGGCGTTCTACGTAACCGTCGTCGGCGATGAGATTCTCCGGTAGCGGGAACGTCCGGGTGTGGCCCTCCTCCGAGAGCACGTAGACGCCGCGGCCCGCGCCGTTCGTCCGGACCGCCGGCAGTTGCTGCCACGCCGCGAGGTACCGGCGGACTAGCCACGACGCGTCCTCGGTGCGCAGGCGAACACCCGGGACCGCAAGCAGTGCACCGGTTTTCGCCAGAGCGGAGCCGAGCCGGAGCAATCCGTCCGCGTCGATGCCGATGTCCGCGTCCACGTACGCGCGGGGAAAGGTGACGCACCTCGCGTCGCCGAGGTTCAGCGCGTGTGCCTTGCCGGGGCGCGAGGTCTCCAGTACGAGGTCGCCACCGGCTGCCCGGGCGATTTCCGCTGTGCGGTCGGAAGATCCGTTCGCGACGACCACGCAGCGCAGCCGACGCGGTTCCCGGCACAGCTTTCGGACCACCGCGCCGACCGACGCCTCTTCATTGTGCGCAGGGATGACCACGTCCACTGGTGCAGTTTACGGAATGTCACCGCCGCGGCGGAAGAAGATCGTCCCGGGAAATTTCGGTGATTATTTCACTGGAAAGAGTGGAAGATCGATTCCCGGGCCGTGTCGGATGTCATTTCTGGTAAATAATCACCCTGGTCGGCGCCGGTTTTCACAGGCTGTCACCGGGCGATGCCTTGCACTGCCGAGGGCAACCGTGCATAGTCCCTCTCGTTCCATCACAAAACGATCTCGATTGCATTTCTGTGATCTTTACCTTGGAGGTGAGGCGCTCTTGCGCCGCATCCTTGTTTCCGCGGGTCTCATGGCCGCCGTCCTCACGGCCGCCTTCGTGGTGATCCAGCTCGGCGGGGGGTTCGCCAGCCAGTCCCCGGCGGCGGTGGCCGACGCGTCGTGGCACACCCGCCACCACGGCGCCGACCGGCACTTCCGCCCGGCCACCCCGTCTTCCGTCCCCACGCAAACCTCGTCCCCCGAACAGCCCGCGACTCCGGCCGCGTCCGCCGCTCTGTCGGCGTCCGCCACCAGCGCGGCTCAGTCCACGTCCGCGCAGCCCGCGCCCGCCGGCGGGTACGGCGTGCCGGCCGGCGTCACGCTGAAGAGCGTCCAGGACGTGACCGCCGACCAGGCCGGCCAGGTCCTCGACGCGCTGAACGTGAGCGGCACGATCACCGTGTCGGCTCCCGACGTGACGATCAAGCGCAGCAAGTTCACCGGCAGCGGCCAGGACTGGGCGGTGCGCACCACCGGCAAGGGCTCGGTCCGGATCGAGGACTCCACGTTCTCCGGCGACTACCAGAGCGAAGCGATCAGCTACCACAACTGGAGCGCCACCCGGATCGACCTGTCCGGAATGAGCAACGACGGAGCGAAACTGGGCAACAACGTATCGCTCACCGATTCCTGGATCCACGATTTCAAGCCCGCCGCCGGTGCGCACAGCGACGGTGTGCAGTTGGTCGAGGACGTGGGCAACATCGTGATCAAGAACAACAAGATCGACCTTGGCTCCCGGGTCGGCAACGCGGCGATTTTCCTGTCCCCGGACATCGGCGCCGAGAACCCGTCGGCCGGCCCGATCACGATCGACGGCAATACGCTCGGCGGCGGCGGTTACACGCTTTACAGCGTGAACGGCCGCGAGGGAGCGACGTTGCAGAACGTTTCGGTGACGAACAACAAGTTCGTCAAGGACGCAGTGTACGGCCCGGTGTACTCCAGCGAGTTCGTCGCGAAAACGGTCTCCGGCAACACGTACGCGGACGGCAGCGCCCTGCAGATGCCGTCCTGATCGGCGGTCCGGCCCGGCACCACTCTCTCGGCAGCATCGGGCCGGACCGTGTTCCGGGTATCGTCGCGATAGTGCGACCGGCGAAAGTGCTTGTGGTCGCGGCGGTGGTGGTTGCCGCGGCCGCAGCCGCCGTCGTCGTGGCCGTGTCCGCTCAGCGCTGCGAACCCGCCGCCGACTCCGATGCCCGGTCGTCTCCCTGCCCGGCCCAGACCGGTTCGCTGACCGCGGACCGGCCGGGAATGGTGCTGAGCGGTCTCGATGTGCGCGGCATGCTCACCGTCACGGCGCCGGGAGTGGTGGTACGGAACAGTAAATTCACCGGTGACGGCAGCACGCCGTGGGGAATCCGCACCAGCAACGAAGGTTCGGTCCGGATCGAGGACACCTTGATCACCGGGGATTACACCGACGCCGGGATCGCGTACGGAAACTGGTCGGCGATCCGGGTCGAGATTACGGGAATGTCCAACGACGGCGCGAAACTCGGCGCGCACACGTCGATCACCGACTCGTGGATCCACGACTTCGCCCCCTCGCCGGGCGCGCACTCGGACGGGCTGCAGCTCACCGAAGACGTCGGCGACGTAGTGGTGAAGAACAACCGTATCGAGATCGGCACCGGCGAGGGGGCCAACTCCGCGGTGTTCCTTTCCCCGGACATCGGACCAGACCATCCCGACGCGGGCCCTGTCGTCATCTCCGGCAACACTCTCGGCGGTGGCGGCTACACGTTCTATTCGGTCGGAGGCCAGCAGGGCGCTCGGCTGAAGGACGTCGTCTTCACCGGCAACACTTTCCTGCCCGGCGCGAAATACGGGCCGATCTACCCTTCGGAATTCGACGTCCGCATCGCGTCGGGCAACGTGTTCGCGGGAGGCGCGCCGGTGCCGCTGCCGCGCTGAGACAGGCTCGCGCGTGCTGCGGCGAGCAGTGCCGCGGCGGACCGGTGCCGCTGGAACGGCAGTTCGAACACGGCCGCGAAACCGCGGGCGAAGACGAGCGCCACGGGAAGGACGATCACAGTCGTGAGCAGGAACGCGGGCAGCCCGGCGGGCACATGCGGTCCGATGAGCAGCCTGCTGACCACCGCAACGATCGGCACATGCACCAGATACAGGCTGTAAGAACAGGACCCGAGTGCCCGCAGCGGTGCGGTGTCGAGGAGACGCACCAGACCCCTGGGACGTCCTTGTGCGAGTCCGGCGAGCAGCGCCGCCGTCGGGAACGCGGCGAGCAAGTCGATCCAGAAATAGTTGCTGACCGTGCGCACGGAGCCCAGCACCGCGATCAGCCCGGCAATCCCCACTCCGCCGCCGAGGGCCAGCCATGGCCACGGGACTCGATGCCGCGCTCCCGGAGCGAGAACTCCGGCCGCGACCGCACCGAGCGTGAAAAGCACGGCGAACTCCGGAGTCGCGTGGAGCAGCGAGGCGAAAACCGGCACTTGTCCCGACAGCAGCCGGATGAGTATGACGCCGGTGCACACGCACACCATCAACGTGATCGCACCGACGTGCCGCCGCAGCACAAGCAGCAGCGGGAAAACCAGGTAAAGCTGAGCTTCCACCGCGATGGACCAGAACGCACTGTTCGGGCTCGGCGCGGACACCGCGTCCTGGACCAGAAAACCGAAAACCAGCAAGGATTTTCCGGTCGGAACCACATCCGGCGTCTCGGTCACCAGGAACCGCGCGACCAGGAAGCTGAGCAGCAGCGCGGCCCAGTATGCGGGCAAAATGCGCCATGCCCGCCGGCGGAGGAAGGTACGGACGCGCCCCAGCCGCCAGTCTCTCTGTGCCGGAGCCGCAGCGAGGGAAAACCCGGACAGCACAATGAACACGACCACCGCGAGATGCCCGTACAGCAGAGGAGACAGCCACGGCGGGCCGTTGTCGACGGGGAAGCCGGGGTAGGCGAAGAGCCGGCAGTGGTGCAGCACGACGAACAGCGCGGCGATCCCGCGGAGGCCGTCCAGCCCGGAGAGCCGGGCACGCGCGGTCTTCTCCGGTTCGGTGCCGGTCATGTCGCTAACTCCCCGCAGCCGGTTCCGTTGTCCCGGTGACCCCGGGGCCGGAGAAATAACAATGCCGTCCTCAGTACATCGCAACCGGTGCCGTACGCGTAACGTCGATCGGCGGTTTCCGATTCCGTTGGCGATGAGGTGCGCGGGCCGGACCCGCCGCCCGGCGTCAGAACGGCGGAGGGGCAGGCATGGCGTACGGAGCAAGCGCAGTCGGAGGACGCAGACCGTTGTTGTCGCTGGCGATGCCGATCTACAACGGCGAACGGTTCCTCGCCCAGGCGCTCGACAGCATTTGTGCCCAGGATCTCGCCGACTGGCAGTTGTTGATCTGCGACAACGCTTCGTCCGACGGCACCGAAGCGATCGCGAAGGAGTACTGCGCGCTCGATTCGCGCATTTCGTACGTCCGGCACGATCGCAACCTCGGCGCGGCGCGCAATCACAACTACGGTTTTCACCACACCGACGGCGACTATTTCGCGTGGGTGCATGGCGACAACGTCTACCTGCCCACCTACTTCAGCCGGTGTCTGGAGGAACTGCGCGCGCACCCGGAGGCGTCGTGCGCGCACACCGTCGCGGTGGACATCGACGTCGACGGCAACCGCACGCACCGCTGGGACGAACACTTGCGAGCCGAACACCCGGACGTCGCGGTGCGGTTCCGCGACCTGACCCAGCGCGACCATATGTGCTTCGCATGGTTCGGCGTCGTGAACCGGGATCTGCTCGCACTGACGTCGCTGCACGCGTCGTTCGATTCGGCCGACCGCCTGGAGATCGTCGAACTCGCCTTGCACGGGCCGATCCGGTTGGTCGACGAAGAGCTGTTCCTGCACCGCGAACACCCCGGCCGCATCATGCGGCAGGCGCCCACCGCACGGTCGCGATACCTGATTCTCGACCCAGAGTGGCGCGGCCGGATCCCGTTTCCAGTGCTCAACATCGGCCGCCAGTACGCGCTCGCGGTGCTGCGGTCCCGGATCAGCCCGCGCGACAAGGTCCGCTGCCTGCTGCAGATGCGCGGATGGCTGCGCACGAACTGGAGGCGGATCTTGCGCACCGTCGCTCGCGGCGGGTACGAGTACGCGAAGCTCGCGGTACGCGCGGGGAACCGCCGGTGACGACGCACGCGGAGCAGCCCGCCCCCGCACCGCCGCGCTCGACGGCGGCAGCCGCGGCGAATGGCACTCGCTGGACTGTCGTGGCGATGATCGTGCGCCAATTCGGGCGGCTCGGCTTCGCGGTGGTGCTGGCTCGGCTGCTGGGTCCCACGGACTTCGGCGTCGCGGCGGCCGCGACGGTGTACATCTCGCTTACCGCGGTGCTGCTCGAAGCCGGTCTGTCGTCGAGCATCGTGCAGAAGCCGGATCTGCGGCCGCAGGACGAAGGGGTCACGTTCTGGACGCTGGCCGCGATCGGGCTCGCGATGGCCGGGGCAACAGTGCTGTTCTCAGACGAAATCGCGGGCTTTCTCGACGTGCCGGACCTCGGCCCGGTGCTGATCGCGCTCGCCGCCAGCCCGGTCCTCAAGGGCGTGTCCAATGTGGCCGCCGCGAAACTGCAGCGGAACCTGAGGTTCCGCGCGATGGCGGTCACCGAGATCGCGGGCACCCTGCTCGGCGGTGCGATCGGCGTGGTCGCGGCCGAGTTCGGCATGCGGTATTGGGCACTGGTCGTGCAGCAGGTCGGCACCGACCTCATCGTGCTGGTTTTCTGGTTCGCCGCCGCGGGCCTGCCGAAGATCGCGGTGGACAAGGAAGCGTGGAAGTACCTGCGAGTGTTCGGCCTGCCGCTCGTGGGTGCGCAGCTGATCGGCTACGCCGCGCGCAACGTCGACAATGTCGTGGTGAGCCGGTTCCTCGGGCAGACCGCGCTGTCGTACTACACGGTGCCGTACCGGATCATGCTGATTCCGGTGAGCCTGCTGGGGAACGTGGCGAACCGCGTGGCGTTCCCGGTGTTCGCGAAGGTGCAGGACGACGTAGCCCGGGTGCGGTCGGTGTTCCTCCGGATCACCGGGGTGATCGCGCTCGTGGCACTGCCCAGCATGCTCGGGGTGGCCGTGCTCGCCCCGGACTTCGTGGAGACGGTGTTCGGTGCACAGTGGCTGCCTTCGGCTCCGGTGGTGACGGCGCTCGCGGTCACCGGTGTGCTGCAGTCGCTCACCACGCCCGGAGGGTCGGTGTTCATGGGGCTGGGCCGTGCGGACGTCTCGCTCCGCTGGGCCTGGATTCCGCTCACTCTGATGGTCCCCGCGTTCTTCCTGGGGCTCCCGTGGGGCGTGACCGGGGTGGCGACGGCTTACACCATCGCGACGGTCGTGATCACGCCGTTCCTCGTGCGTGCGATCGGCAAACTCGCCGGCTTCGGGCTGGGCACCTGGATCCTGACCATCCTTCCCGCGTTCATCTCCTCGATGCCCGCGGTCGCGGCCGCGTGGGTGGTGCACATCGTCTTGCGCCAGCACGGGGTCCCGGCGATCGTGACGCTCGTCGCCGGACTGGCCGTGGTGCTGGCCGGTTACCTCGGGTTCCTGCGGCTGTTCTTCCCCGGGGCATTCCGCGAGGGCCTGTTCGCGGCGCGCATGCTGTCGACTGGAAAACTGCTGAAAAACAGCTGATCCGAGGTCACGATCGGGGGAATGCGGAAACGATCCGTGTCCCCGGTGCGATTTCCCGAATGTCGCCTGCCCGTTGCCGAGTCTCGGCAACGGAGTGGAGAACCGGGGGCAACCCGGTGAGCGGAGGGAGGAAACCCTTGGCCGCACAGCTGCTGGCTTACATCCTGCTGGGCGTGCACTTCTTAGTGCTCGGCTACCTGATTTTCGGTGGATTCGCGGCGTGGAAATGGCCGGGTGCGTTGTTCGCGCACATTCCGCTGGTGGCGTGGGCGATTGTCAGTTCGATTTTTCCGCTCGCCTGCCCGCTTACCGAAGCGGAAAACGGGCTGCGCCAGGCCGGCGGCCTGCTGCCCTACACCCAAGGCTTCGTAGAGACCTATCTCGCAGGTGTGCTCTACGACCCGCACCACGTCAACCGTTTTCGCGCCGTGATCGGATTGCTGGTCGTGGTCAGCTGGCTCGGCGCCTGGTGGTACGCACATCGCAGGAGGGCGGTTCGCCGGTTGCTCGACTCCGCGCCGCCGAACTCGTCGCGGCTCCCGGTCAACTAGCAGGGACCGGTCGGGCGGTCACACCTTCGCGCTGTCCGAGCTGTCAGCTGTCCGGCTCTTTTCCGGCACTCGCCGCAGCCACGCCTCGCGCCAGTAGATGTAGTCCGAGCGCGGGCAGTACCGGTTGAACTGCCCGGCGCAGTTGACCTGGTCGATGACCACGCAATCGCGCAGCTTCAGCATCTTGCCGGTGACCTCGTCGACGATCTTCTCGACCTTCCCGAGCACTCTGCCTCGGCGGCCCGCGTACGGCAGCATCTCCGCGTCGAACCACAGGCCGCGGTTGCGGTTGTTCGGGCCGAGCGCCGCCATGATTTCGTCCTTGCTCTTGACCTCGACCAGTTCGCCCGGCTGGAGGTCGAGGTCGGCGGGTGCCTGTTTCGCCGCCCCGGTGCCGCGGTAGAACGGGTAGTACGAGCCGCCGCGGATCCGCAGCCGCGGCGGGAGTTTGCGGCACAGTTTCTGGAAGTTGTTGAACGCGGAGATCGCCAGGCTTCGGAGAGTCGAGCCGAGCGGCACGTTCCCGGTCCGCACGTCGTCGACGTACTGTCGCCAATCCTGCACGGGCAGGTACGACGTCGCACGCACGAGTTCGGTGGCCTGGCAGCGGTAGAGCGGTTCGCCGTCGGCGTCAGTGCCGGCCCGGGTGCCGGATTCGACGACCTCGAGCGGCAGCGGAATGGTTCCGGTGCGGGGCCGTTCCGGACGGATGGGGCTGCCGTCGAGCCGTTCGAGCCACTCTTCCTTGAAGAACAGCTGGCATCCGGCCTGGCAGCCGCCGTGCGCTTGGCCGTCGCACCGCGCACCCGCGAGGTGCACCGCACGGTCCATGCGACGGCTGGTGCCCTTGTGGTTGATGGTGTCGCAGGTTTTGTGCGCGCTCAGGTGCACTGGCAGCTCCCGCCCGGCGAACCGCAGTGTTTCCGGCATCAGCGGAAGTCCGTCGATCGTGCCGTTCTGGTCCAGGGTCGCGAGGATTTCCTCGGCACTGCGCACTCGCACACGCTCTCCGGTGTGCAGAACAGGACGGGACGGTCTGCTGGCGGGCATTGGTTTCTCCCTGGATGCGCCGAGCGGTCGTCCGAGATGTCGTTGCTGCGCCCTGATTTCGTTACGGTTATCAGTTTTCCGGCTGTCCGGCGGAGCGGGTGCCGGGCGACGCGACGGCCACCCGGCACCGCCGGATCACAGTTTTTCCGCCGCCGGGATCACTTCGGTGGCGAACCGTTCGAGCACCGCCGGGTCCGGCACGCCGTGTGCCCAGCCGGTCGCGACGGTGAACCCGAGCTCCGACAGCCGGCCGAGTTCGTCCAGCAGTTCCCCGGTTTTCTCGCCGTTTTCGCCGGTGTCGAGCCGCAGCGAAGCGGTTTTCGTGATCTCGGAGTAGTCGCGGCCGACGTCCTCGCAGTGCTGCTTCAGGACCTCCAGTTTGCGCGGAAGGTCCGCGTTGGGCAGCAAATTGCAGATGTCGCCGTATTGCGCGACGAACCGCAGGGTCTTCTTCTCGCCGCTGCCCCCGATCATGATCGGCGGATGCGGACGCTGGATCGGCTGCGGGCTGTTGAGCAGCCGCTCGCCGCTGAAATGCGTTCCGGTGAACGGTTCGTCGCTGTCCGACCACATCTGGTGGACGTACCGGAGCGCGTCCTCGAGTTGTTCGAACCGCTCCTTCATCGGCGGGAACCGGAATCCGAGCGCGCGGGATTCCTCCTCGTTCCAGCCTGCCCCGATGCCGAGGATCGCCCGCCCGCCGGACAGCACGTCGAGCGTCGTCGCTGCCTTCGCGAGCAGCCCGGGGTGGCGGTAGATGACGCCGGTGACGAGCGTGAGCAGCTTGACGCGCTCGGTGTGCGCGGCCAGGAAGCCGAGCGTGGTCCAGGCTTCCAGCATTTCGTGCTCGGGCGGGCCGTAGCTCGAAATCTGGAAGAAATGGTCCATCACCGACAGGTATTCGAACCCGGCCTCGTCCGCCGTCCGCGCCACCCGCGCCAGGTCCGCGCCGAGCGCCGCCGGGCCGTTCGGCCAGGTCTGCTGAGCCAGGTGCAACCCGAGTTTCATGCCAACTCCTTAACCGCCGGAATGATGTCTTGCGCGAAAATCTCGATCCGGTCCCGATCCAGGCCGCCGGGAAGCGGGCCGATCACAGCGTGCACGCCGAGCCGGTGCAGCCGCCGCACCTCGGCGAGAAATTCGCCGGTTTTCTCCCCGGACGGACCGATGTCCAGGTAGTGGTAAACGGTCTTGGCGATCTCGGCGTAGTCGCGGCCCTCGGTTTCGCAGTGCCGCTTGAGCACGTCGAGCTTCCGTTCGAGATCCGGGCCGTTGCCGATGTTGCAGAAGTCGCCGTACTTCGCGACGAGCCGCGGCGGACTGTTGAGCAATCGTTCGGCGGTGAAATGCTTGCTGGAGAACGGTTTTTCGTCCTCACCCCACACTTGCCGGACATACTGAAGGTTCTCTTCGAGCAGCTCGAACCGTTCCGAGGTGGACGGAAATGGGAAGCCGAGACCGCGGGCTTCTTCCTCGTTCGATCCGGCTCCGGGCCTGCTGGATCGCGCCAGCGGTGTACGTGAACAACTTCGCACTCGGTGTGCGCCGCGAAGCGGCCGGGCGTCGGGTAGGCCTCAAACATCGGATGACCGCTCGCGCTGGTGCTGGGAATGCGGAAGCAGTGGGCCATCACCGCGAGATACATGAACCCGGCGTCGTCCGCCGCCCGCACCGCTTCGACCGAGTTCCATACCCGACACCGTATACCTGGAGTAACTTCATGTGCGCAGTCAGAAATCGCGCACCACGTTGACCGTGCCGTGCAGCGGATCGGTCACGTACACCGTGCGCGTGCGCTGATCCACCGCCACGGCGCCCGGATTCACCCCGAGGCTCAGTTCGCCGGTGAGGGTCCCGGTTTGTCCGTCCACGCGGGACAGTCCATTTTGCCCGCCGTTGGTGTACACGACATCGCTGCCCTGATGCACCGCGAGCGACGAAGCCTCACTGCGCAGCAGCACCGTCTTCACCTGCGCCCGCGCCGAGCCGTCCACAATGGACATATGGTGGATCGCCGAGTTCGCCACGAACACCGATCCGCTCAGTTCGTGGACGTCGATCCCGGTAGGAGAAGCACCCACCGGAACGCTCGCGGTGAACGCGCCCGCGTCCAGGTCGCAGATCTCGACCGAGTTCGTGTTCGGGCTGGTGCAGTAGGCGCGCCGTCGGCCGCGGTCGAGCGCGATTCCGGCGAGGCCCGGCTTCGGCGCGGGCAGCAGGTCCTGTTGAGTGAGACTGATGCTGTCCAGCACCGCGAACGTGCCGGTCTTGCCGCTCACCGCGTACACGAGGTTGGCCTGCGGATCGATCGCGAGCGCCGACGCCCCCGCCCCCGCGCTGACGGCGCTCAGGAACCGGTGCGTCTGGCTGTCGAAGGCGAGCACTGTGCCGCCGGCCGGATTGGCGACGTAGATCCGCTCGGCGTCCACCGCCACATCGCTCGGTTCCCCGCCCACCGCGAGCGCGGCCACGACCCTCGCCGCGTCCGGATCGAGCACGACGACCATGCCGGACGCCTGGTCGGCGGCGTACACGAGCCCGGTGACCGGACTCACCGCGAGCGCCGCAAGCGTCCCGCCGACCTGCACGCTGGTGACCCGCCCGGACGCCCCCGCGGTACCGCCGAGCAGTGCCGCCGCACCCGCGCTGACCAGGCCGAACAGCCCTCTCCGGGACCACTGGGAACCGCGCATCGCTCACCTGCCCCGGTCGGTTGGGTTGCCCGCCGACCCTAACCCGGACGAGGATCGGCTGAAGGAACTTCGCGTCCCCCGATCGCGTTGTTTCCAGTGAGTAACCCACCTTGCGGCACCTGCCAGAGCGGACGGAGGCAAGCGCGCGTGCACAAGCACCACAACGGGCTGAAGACGGCGATGCTGCTCGGTCTGCTCTCCGCGATCATCGTCGGGATCAGCGGATTGTTCGGCCGCGGCGCCCTGGTGATCGGCCTGATCGTGGCGCTGGGGATGAACGCCTATGCCTACTTCAACTCCGAGAAAATGGCCCTGCGCGCGATGCACGCGCGGCCGGTGTCGGAGGTCGAGCAGCCCGCGATGTACCGGATCGTGCGGGAGCTGGCGACGTCCGCGCGGCAGCCGATGCCCTCGCTGTACGTGAGCCCCACCGCGGCGCCCAACGCCTTCGCGACCGGGCGCAACCCGCAGCACGCGGCTGTGTGCTGCACCACTGGGATCCTGGAGCTGCTCGACGAGCGCGAGTTGCGTGCGGTGCTCGGGCACGAGCTGTCGCATGTGTACAACCGGGACATCCTGATCTCGTGCGTCGCCGGGGCGCTGGCGAGTGTGGTCAGCGTGCTGGCGAACATCGCGTTTTTCTTCGGCGAGAACGACCGCGAGGGCAACCCGTTCATGTCGCTGCTGCTGGTCTTGATCGGCCCGATCGCGGCCGGGGTGGTGAAGATGGCGGTGAGCCGGTCGCGGGAGTACCAGGCGGATGCTTCCGGGGCTGAGCTGACCGGTGATCCGCTGGCGCTGGCCTCGGCGTTGCGGAAGCTGGAGCGGGGGACCCGGGCCGCGCCGCTCGCCCCCGAACCGGCGGTGGTTTCGCAGTCGCATCTGATGATCGCGAACCCGTTCCGGCCCGGGGCCGGGCTGAGCAAGATGTTCTCGACGCACCCGCCGATCGAGGACCGGATCAGGCGGCTCGAGGAGATGGCCCGCGGCCGCTGACCCGCGTTACTCCCATTCCGCGGTAGCCGGATCAACCCCGTGCACGATCGCGTTGGCGAAGATCACGTCGCGCAGCCAGCCCGCGAGACCAGGCGCCAACGCGTCGTAGTACTCCGTGTATCCGGCTTCCTCCACGAACTTCCGCCCGAGACACACCTGCATCGAATGCGTGCAGTCGAAGTACCGCGACAAGGTCGCCCGATGCCGCTCCGCGAGCGTGTTCGCCTCCGCCGACCCAGGCTCGACCCCCGCCCGCCGCGCCGCCGCCAGGTCCGCGTGGAGCGTCTCGTGCTCGGCCGCGGCCTCCTGCCAGTCCTGCGGGGTCAGTTCGGTGGTCCGCTCGCGGTACTCCGCCCACTGCCGCGTGTCGCCCCAGCGCTCCGCGGCCTCGTCGACCCACTCCGGATCCCACTCGGACCCGAAGATCTCGACCTGCTGCTCCGCCGTCAACTGCATCCCGCCGCGGGTCGCCGCCGCCATCCGGTCCACCGCGGACGCCATGTGCTCCAGCCGCGCGATCCGGTCGCGCAGCTCGCGCCGCTGCCGAGTCAGATGCGCGTGCGCGTCGGCGGTCGGATCGTCCAGCAGCCGCCCGATCTCGGACAGCGGAAAGCCGAGCTCGCGGTACACGAGCACCCGATGCAACCGCGCGATGTCCTCGGCGGAGTACACCCGGTAGCCGGCCCTGGTGCGCCCGCTCGGACGCACCAGGGCGACGGCGTCCCAGTGATGCAGGGTTTTGACACTCACGCCGACCAGCGTCGCCGTGCGTCCGACAGTGAGGCCGTCTTGCTCGGTCACGACCTCAGTGTCGCAGCTCACGAGCGTGGCACGTCGATCCCCACAGCACGCATCCCCTCCGCGACGGGCCCGTCCGGATCGATCGGCTCCGCCGCGGTCATCACGACCCTCGTGCCCTCCGGCGTGACGACCGTCAACTCCCGCGAGTTCCACGGCATCAACTCCGGCCCGCTAGTGCACCCCGGCGTGATTTCCTCACACCGCTTGGCGATTTCGTCGAGTTCGCTGAGCACGCAGGAGAAACTGATGCTGACTTCACTCGGGGTCGCTGGGGTCCCGGGCTTGAGCAGGACGTCCTGAAACGCCCAGCGCCGCAGATGCACGATCTGGCCGGGCAAGGTGAACAGGTTGTCGAAGCCGAGCCCGCGAAGCCAGAAGTCCGTGGAGGCATCGAGGTCGGCGGTGGGCACGTTGGGGAACATCGGCATCCCGTAGAAGCCGAGATAGTTGCCCGGAGACACCGCGTCGTAGGCGGGGGTGGGAACCGGGCCGCGAAATTCGTTCATGGGGAGAGCGTGGAGCCTCCTGTCGCAGGAGGGTCAAGTCCGCGGATACGACGAACGCCCCGGGTGTCCGGGGCGTTCGTGTGGGTGTGGCAGGTGAGGGATTCGAACCCCCGAAGGCTGAGCCGTCTGATTTACAGGGAGCCGTCTGCGAGCCCCTGACCTGTATGAATGCAGAATTCTCGCGCCGTGCGTCCGTGGTGTGTCCGAGTCCGAGGCGCTGAGCGCCCGGTAGGGTGCCGCGTTGGTCGGTGCGTGCGACTTGTTCGGCGGATGAACGTTCGGGGCATCACGGCGACTTCACGGCCTTGCTCCCGATGATCCTCACGACGAAAGGCCCACTCAGATGCAGCAAGCGAGCCGTGCTGGGCAGCCGGTAGCGTCGAGCGCCATGGAACTCGTGACCGAAGCTCGGGATGTCAGCGAGAAGTTCGTGAAGCCACTTGGGCGACGCTGGCAGCACGTTCAGGCCGTGGCGGCGCGCGCGCGCGAGCTGGAGCACGCGGTGTCTGAGTCAGAACGGTCGGCGCTTGTCGCCGCGGCGTGGCTGCATGACATTGGTTACGCGCCTGAGATCGGCCACACCCACTTCCATCCGCTGGACGGTGCCCGGTACCTCAAGTCGAAGAACTGGCCGGATGTCGTGGTCAACCTTGTCGCACACCACTCTGGAGCGAGGTTTGAGGCCGAGCAGCGAGGTATGTCGGCGGAGCTGGCCGAGTTCCCGTTCGAAGACAGCGCGCTGCTCGACACCCTGGTAGCCGCCGATCTCACGACCGGTCCTGACGGAGCGCGGGTTTCATATGACGAGAGGATCGCTGAGATCCTTTCTCGATATCCCAGTTCTGATCCCGTTCATCAGACCTGGCTACTCGCGGGTCCTGTCATCCGAGAAGCGATAGAACGGACGGAAGCCCGCCTGCGGGACGGTCACCCCAGGTAAGGCTGTCGACGCTCAGTATCGAGCGCGTGAGCAATTCGCAGGCGCATCGACGGGTGCATGTTGAGAGTGTCCAGCTGCGACGGGTTGACCCATCGCACGGCTTTGGTCTCTACTCCATCCTCTCGGGCCTTTCCGCCGATAAGTCGCCCTTCGAAGCAGAGGGAGAATTGCTGGCGCACTTCCCCGTTGTCGTAGGCCATCACGTGGTTCGGGTTCGTGTATGTCCCAGTAAGCCGGACGATCTCAACGTCCAGTCCCGTCTCTTCTTTGACTTCACGGACTGCCGTTTGCGTGATGGTTTCACCGATGTCGTGGCCGCCTCCCGGTAGGGCCCACCGGTCGTTATCGACCTTGTGAATGAGAAGCACCTCCCCGTCGACATTGCGTACTACCACGGTTACTGACGGCACCACACTGTTGGCGGGCGGGGCGGCGGGATCATTTACATAGTCAGTCCTGGCCATGATTAACCTCGCCATTCTCTGGGATGGCGATCTGCCATACCCGTTCAAATGACTTCATGTAGTGATTCCAAATATTTCCGGACGGGTGGCGCTTGAAATGCATTACGGGACTCTGCCCGGCGAGTGCTCCATGGGCATGCGGATTCACAAGAAGCTGGTCGTCAAAACGGTAGATTGAGTTGTATAGGATCGTGCCGTGCGTACGCACTTCGACGTTGTCCAGGTCTACGACGTCGGCAAGATACCGGCGCATGAGCTGAATCCGGCCCTCAAGTCCACCAGGTGTTCCCTCGTCGATTGCCCGCTGGACCACGGCTTCCGCCTGCTCGTCGCCGACTAGGAGGCGAAAGCGGACGCCATCCTTCGCTTTCCGCTGGATCAGTGGGACGAGGTCGTACTGCTCGACCAGGAAAGCGCCGGAAAAGACCAGCACGTCCATCTGCTCTTCGACTCCGGCTAGGAGTTCCTGCCAGATCGCGCCGGTGATCGCCGATCGGGACGGGTAGAGGTGGAGCAGCTCCGCCTCGTCGGCCGCTGGCCGCGGCGACTCTCGAAGCGACGGCCACAGATCGACCTCGCGCACTCCTAGCACCTTGACGACCATCGCCCTGGTCTGCGGATGCGGCACTCTCTCGGTCCGAATCCAGTTCTCCACGGACTTCTCGTGCTTGCCGACCTTCTCCGCCAGCGTCTCGATGGTCAGGTTTGCCGCCAGCATGGCCGTCCGAAGGCGATCGTTGGCCATAGTCTCCCCTCTCCCGGTCAGAACGTTTCAGAGCGTTTTGGTGGGGCGTTTGCGCTGGTCAAGACGCTCCAAAAGTTCTTCGGAAACGCGGTTACGACGTCCACCAACCTGCGGTTTTCTGTACTCAGAGCGGCGAACACGCCGCACCGAGTCCCCCAGATTGGAGGCAGTTATGGCCGCCGAGTCGACCTCACGAAGCACTGGTCTCGTCCTCGATTCGTTGGACGCGTTCGGTCAGCTCGCGGAGCGAGGCGCGCAACTCGACAACCGTCTGGCCAAGCTCTTTCAGCGAGGCAGGCGGAGCCTCGGCCGGCGGTTCATCGGCCACATAGACGCCGACCGAAGCGCGAGTCACCAGCCATCCCTCGTCCTGCAGGACGCCGACCGCTTTTTGGAGCGTCGGCAGCGAGACGTCGTATTGCTCGGCAAGCACGCGATTTCCCGGGAGGCGTTTCCCCGGGGCTAGCTCTCCGCTCGTCACCGCAGCTCGGATGGCCGCAGCGACGCGTTCGTAAGCCGCGAGTCCCGCAGTCTGTTTCGCCATATTCGCGAGTCTATCGATCTGACCAGCACTGACCAACATGCCACTCGGATGGAGTAGTGACCGACTGACCAATGCTGACTATGGTCAGTCTTAGTCAGAAGCTCCGAGGAAGGAATCTCAACCCATGAAGCAAGCACCTCCCAGCCGCCGCGAGCTGGAGTTCCGGTTCGACGGGACGGATGAAGACCTGGACTTGACCGAGCTTCTGGCAGGTCCGTTCGGCGCTCCGCAGGACCTGGTCGAGGTCGGCCTGGAGCGCGAAGACCTGACCGACGTGGCTGATCTGCTGGACGAGTTCGACGCCGAGCTGGCTGTCCGAGAGGCGGCCGAGACAGCTGGCGCGCCGGTCGCGGATGTGGTGGCGCTCGGGAACTGGATTGTGGGCGGCCAGATGGGTACGGGCAAGTCCGCGGTGCAGCTGCACGCGCTGCTCGATCTGGCCGATATCGAGGCGGAAGGCGAGGTCGCGTGATGATGGACCGTCTGTTCGTCCCGGCCGCGCTCGCGGGCGTGCTGGCCACGATGCCGCCCGTGTCGGCGGTGGCGCAGGACCGTGCGCACTGGCTGGACGCCGCGTGCGAGGCGATGCGCTCGCAGTTCCCCGGCCCGCACGGGCTGGAGGCGATGCGCCTGGCCCGCGCGTTCCGGGCGGCTCGCGCCGAGGTCGCCGACGAACTCGCATCGGCCGCCTGACCGTCACCGTTCTTCTTTCCCCGCGCGATTTCCGCGCCTGATTCTCAAATTCTCCGGCATTCGTGTTCGGGCGGAGCTGTGTCCGCTCGCGGTCGCGAATCGCCTGCTCGGAAGGGATTCCCATGTCTTGCACGCTGACTCAGGTGATCGCGGCCCGGCTGTCGGGCCTGGCCGAGCTGCTGACCCGCAACGCTGAGATGCTGACCGGGTCGGGGCTGCCGGAGGCCGTGACCGGTGTCCGCGCCGCGGTGTACGCCGACGTCGCCGCCCAGCTGCTGCTGCGGGCCGAGACGGACCCGCAGACGGCGGACAACCCCCTGGTCGCGGCGACTCCGGTCGACGACGCGACCGCGACGGCCGGAGTGGCGGGGGAGTTCGAGACGCTGGCCGGGCTGCTGGCAGCGAATGCCCGGCTGCTGACCCGCCGCACCGCTGACGCGGTGATGCATCGCCGGGCCGGGGTGTACCGGGATGTGGCCGCGCAGCTGCGGATGCTGGCCGCCGACGAGCGCCAGGCCGCCGTGACGACGGCCCCGCGACCCAACCGGGCTCCGCTGTCGAACACCGCGCCGGTGAACCCGATCGCGGCGAAGGCCGCCGACCGCGCGCCGCGAGTGCGGCCGGAGTTCCTGGACGCCCTGGTGTCGGCCATCGCCGCCCGCCGCCGGACCGGCTGGTCTGTCGCCCGCCTGACCCTGTGGCTGCGCACCCAGCTGCGCGACCCGCAGACCGACCACGTCCACCCGTGCGCTCAGCGCTCGTTCGTCGCCTACGTCACCGGCCTGCTCGGCTCCCCGCAGACCGCCGCCCTCGCGGCCTGACCCCGAACCTGCTCGCTTCCGGTTCCACCGACCTCGCTGAGGAGATCCTTATGCGACTCAACGCCGACGCGCTCGACGTGCTGGCCGCCCACGGCCTGACCGAAGCCCAGTGGGCGCGGGAAAACCACTACGCCGACGGCCGCTGGGGCGGCGACGCGTGCGGCTGTCCCGACGACCGCTGCATCGGGTTCCACCACGACGAACACGACGAATGCGGCTGCCTGCCCGCGCTGCTGGATGCCCGCGGCCCGCAGGTCTGAAGCTGCCCGGCCGACGGGCGCCGGAAGCACCGCGAATCCCGCCCGCCGGCCGGGCCCCCAACCCATCGATCACTGTGCACGGCTTTCCGAAGGGAGCCCTCATGTCGAGTTTCGACGCGCTCTTCCCGGCTGACGACTGGGTCGAGAGCGAGATGACCGCCTACCTCAACGGGAACGTCGCGGTTCCGGCGCGGCTGCTCTACGACCAGGCCGACCCGTGGGCGGTGACGCTGGTGCTGGACTGCGGGGCCAGCGGCGAGCGGGAATGGGTGTTCGGCCGGGACTTGCTCTGTTCGGGGATGCTGGCCGCCGTCGGCGACGGTGACGTGCGGATCGGCCCCGAGGACGACCGCGTCTGGATCGTGCTGTCCTCGCCGTCCGGGTTCGCCGACCTGGCCTTTTCCCGAGCAGCGCTGGAAAAGGCGCTGGAGAAGACCGAGGACCTGGTGCCCCCGGGCCGCGAGCCGGAGTTCTTCGACTGGGACCGCGAGTGGGACCTGCTCACCGGGGAGGCGGCGTGATGCGCGACCGGACGCTGCGCGGCCTGGCGCTGTTCGCGGTGCTGCAGGCGACCTTCGCCGACGTCCACCCGGTCTGCGACCAGTGGCTGCAGTCCAGCGCCGACGCGGTGGGCAAGGGACAGCCGGGGCGCGAGGGGGCGCGCCACTGCGCCCGCCACGTCGCCAGTTACAGCGCCGGGCAGGTCGCGGCCGCGGTCGCGGTGACCCGGGTGCTGGGCTTCCGGGTGCCGCTGGGCGCACTGCTGGCCGGGACGGCGGTCAACGCCGTCACGCACTACGTGATCGACCGGCGCGAGCCGCTGAAGAAAGCGGCACGGGCGGCGGGTCTGGGCGGCTACCTCGACCACGCCACTGTGCAACGCCGGCCGGGCGTGGTGGACGAGTCCGGGCCCGGGACCGCGCTGATGGAGCTGGACCAGGCCGCGCACCGCGCGATCGGGGTGCTGGCCTCGCTCACCACGACCTGGCTGGCCCTGCGCTCGTGCCGGACCGGCCGCCGGGTCCGGTGAGCCGCCGGTTCCCGTGGGTGCTGGCCTCGGTGCCGTGGTCGGACCAGACCTGCTTCACCCGCGGGACGTGGCACGGGAAGCCGTTGTTCTCCTGCAAAACCGCCGACCGCAGCGTGCTCGCGACCCCGCGTCAGCTGGCGGCGATGGGGAAACGGCCCGGCGGGCAGGATCCCGTGGCGTTCCTGTACTTCCGCTGCCGCAAGGCCGGGAAGCTCACGTTCGCGAACTTGTACCTGATCGAGAAGGCCAAGCCGAAGCGGCCGATGACCCCGGCCCGCTGGGAAGCGCACCGCAAGATGATGGCCGCCCGCCGCACCTGCCGCGAGTGCGGCGAGACCGGCTGGGCCGAACTGCCCAAAGCGCACCGCACCTGCGAAGCCTGCCTCTGCTCTGCCGGGCTCGACCCCGGCTCCTACCTGCACGACTACCTCGTCGGCGAACCCACGCTGACACCCGAGGACTACGCCTCGTTCGCTGCGGTCCCGAACCCGTTGACCTGGAAAGGAAACGTTGCGATGACCACCGAACCCCGCGCGGCGCGGATCAGCGACGCCATCAACGCCGCGTTCGCCCGCGTCGGCGAGATGGACCGGCACCGTCCCGCAGAAAGCGGTCGGCTGCTGCCGACCGACACCGCCGCGGCCGACCTCTACGCCCACGCCGCATCCCTCGCCGAAGCACTGGCGCTGGACATGCGCGCGGCCGAACTCGCGTTCCGCCCGGTCCTGGGCGTCGACCAGGACCCGGGAGGTGCGGCGGCATGAGCGTGGTCGACGTGCTGGAGCAGCACGGCCCGTGGCGGTTGTTCGCGTTCGCGGCGTCGGTGCTGCTGTTCCTCGCGCTGGGGCTGCTGCGCTGCCCGTTCGTGGCGGTCGCGTGGTTGCTGCGCGCCCTGCAGACCGGCCTGGACCGCCGGATCACCACCTGTTTCGCCGGTCCGCTGACCCCGAAACCCGTCACCTGAAAGGAGATCACAGCGTGAGCGAGATCGAACCCCGCGGCGACACCCGGGTCGCGCGGATCGAGGGCAGCCGCGCCGACCGCGCCGTCGGCGCGCTGGGCTGGTGGCTGCCGGAAACCGCCGCCGCCGCACTGGCCGCCGGGCTCGCGGCCTGGGCCGGGTGGTCGTTCCTGATCCCGGTCGTCGCGACCGCTCTGCTGGCGCGGATCGCGTGGGCGTGGCCGCCGGTGCGCCGCGCCGCCCGGGCGGTGGGGGCGGGAACCTGCTCGGTTGCCGCCCGGGCCCGCCGACGCACGCGACCGTCCGAACAGGACACGCCCGGCCCGGGCGATGCGGTCGAGCGCGTCGACGAGGTCGCGTCGTGACCGCCGAGCGGCCCCCGGACGAGCACCCGTGGGACTTGCACGAGTCCGTCACCCGCGACGAGGAACGCATCGCCCGTGAACGACGGGAGGAGAGCACTCGGTAAGCGACTGGCCGGGCGCGCACGGGTTCTTGCCGGAACGGCGCGCCCGGCCGGTCTCCCGACACCTGCGAGAGGAATCGGAGTGTCCATTGTCCCTGCTGGGGAAAGTCGGCACGGGCGCGGTGTTGTTCACCGTTGCCGCGATCGCCGTCGGCTACATGAAAGACACCGGTGACGCCGACACTGGAGGTCCGGGGGTCGCCGACATCCCGGGCGCCTACCTGGCGGCCTACCGCTCGGCCGCCGACACCTGTCCGCACCTGGACTGGGCGCTGCTGGCCGGCGTCGGCAAGGTCGAGACCGACCACGGCCGTCTCAAGGCTCCCGGGGTGCGCTCGGGCGCGAACTTCGCCGGGGCGAAGGGCCCGATGCAGTTCCTGACGCCGACGTTCAACGCCGTGCGGTCCCGGCATCCCGGGATCGGCCCGGACATCTACGACCCGGCCGACGCGATCCCCGCGGCGGCGCACTACCTCTGCGATTCCGGCCTGAGCGCCGGGGACCAGCGGCGGGCGATCTTCGCCTACAACCACGCCGACTGGTACGTCGCGAAAGTCCAGGGCCAGGCCGCGGCCTACCGCCGTTCCGCCTGACCCCGCACCACATCCGCACCCGCAGCACCCGGCCCGCGCGGCAATCCCGCCGCACAGGCCGTTTCGCCATGCCCGTTTCGCCGATCTGGAGGAAAAGCCATGAAGATGAAGCTCGTCGCGTCGATCGTGTTCGCCGTGTCCGCCTGGCTCGCTTGGGGCGCGGGAAGCCTGCACGAGAAGGACCCGGCCCACTACAGCGCGACCCCGATGCTGGCGCTGGGCGCGCTCGCGCTGGTCGCCCTGGTGGTGCTGTTCTTCGGCAAGCCCGCCGTCGCCAAGGCCAAGGCCCGCAGCTGACCGTTTCTCGTTGCCGCGCAACCGAAAGGCCCTGTCTCGCCTATGCGCATCCTGTCCGGCGTGCTCGTGTTCGCCGTGCTCGCCGCCGTGTTCCTGTTCTTCCTCGGCTGGCGGGTGACCGCACCGCAGATCGTCCGCCCGTCCGCGCCGCCCGTCCCGGCCCCGAGCAGCGGCACCGCGCCGCTGCCGGGGCCGGCCACGGTCACCGTCACCCGCCCGGCGTGGCCGGGCCGGTGACACCGGCCGCCCTGTTCCAGTCCGCTGTTCCCTTACCGCACAGGAGAAATCCGTCATGAAACTCGTTGCTTTCGTCGTGTTCGCCCTGTCCGCCTGGCTCGCCTACGGCGCGTGGAGCCTGCACGAGAAGGACCCCGTCAACCACACCTCCACTCCGATGCTGGTCCTCGGCGCCATCGCGGCGGCCAGCCTGCTGGTGCTGTTCTTCGGCAAGTCCGGCGCGAAGTCCAAAGCCAGCAAGTGACCCTGCCGAACCTGCTCGGGTGCGGCCGCGCCGACCTCGCGGCCGCCCCGAGCCCGATACCCGGAAGGGAGCGTGCCGTGACCGACTCACCCCGCAACTACCCGCTGGAACATCCCGAGTCGTCCGGAAACGATGCGCGGTTCACGTTCGGACTGGTGCTCGACGTCGCCGAGGTCTTGACCCGGCACGGCTACCCGCCGCTGGCGGACAGCGGGCTCGACCACGTCGACCTGCAGCAAGCGCTGTTCCGGTTCCTCTACGGACCGGCCGAATGACCGCACCCGGTGCTGTGAAAGGGGTTGTGCTCGTGTTCCGTCGCGTGTTCCTCGGCCTGATCGCGTTCGTGACGCTCGTGCTGCTCTACCTCGCGGGCCAGCGGGCCGCCGCCCCCGCGGTCGCCCCGCAGCCCGCGCCGACCGACTGCCCGCCGCCCACCACGATCACCCTCCCGCCGCCCGAAACCGGTGCCGCGACGCACGCGGCATGGCTGCGGCGCGGCGCGCCCTGCGACAGCGTCCACGTCGTCGAGGGCTGACCCTGCTCGCTTGCCGAACACCGCGATCGGCGTACCGCCGGTCGCATTCCGATCCGAACGGAGCCACCGCATGACCACTGCCATCGACGCACGCACGCTCACGTCCTGGGACGGCCTCGACTTCGACGTGAGGATCCGCGTGGAGCCGCTGTCCGCCGCCGAAATCGAGACCCTGCGTCGTTTCCGCCCGGAGATCGCCGCCCTGCACGCGACCGCGGCCGCCGAACGGCGGCAGCACCGCCGCGCGCATCTGCCGTTCATCGCCGACCGCCTGAGCGCGGCCCTGGACGCACTCGACGCCCTGGCGCCCGGCTCGCTGTTCGACCTGATCGAAGCGACACGGCACCTGAGCAACTGGTCCGCAGGCAGCTGGCAGGGCGCCTGCAGGTCGATCACCTACGACAGCGCCGCGCCGCTGCGCGAGCTGCGTGCCGCCGCACTCGCCATGGCGAGCCGTTTCGAAGCCGCCGAGCTGACAGCCCGGCCCCTCGAAATCGCACTGGCCCTCGTAGCCCGGCACGCGCCGAACACGATGCCGGTGCTGCTGGACGAGATCCGTGCCCGCCGCGACGTCACTGCCGTGGACATCGCGCCGTCCCGCCGTGCCGCCGCACCCGTACCCCTCGACCGCGGCTGACCCCGGGTGCCCGCCGCGCCGGTTGCGTTCCGACCCGAACTGGAGGAATCACCATGCCCCGCAAGGAAGACCCGGCCCCGGCGACCGTCACCGTCGTGTTCGAGGGCCCCGGACCCGAGGCGTACGAAGCGATCATCGCCGAGCACGAGCCGCGGCTGACGACGCTGTCCGACCAGTCCGCAAGCCCGGGCGAGGCGGCCCGGCTGCGCGCGCTGGCCGCACAGCTGTCGCGGCTGCGCGACGAATCCCGCGCGAACAGGTGGCAGTCCCGAACGAACTGGCTGCCGCTGATCCGCTACGCGTCCGACTCCTACCCGGTCATCGGCGCGGCCGCGCGGGAAGCCGTGACCGCGCTGGTCGACGCCTACCTCGCCGTCCACGCCGACGACGACCGCGCCGAGGTCGACAGCGTCGAGGTCAACCGTGCCCTGCGGATCCTCGCCCGTCGCCGCCCCGACGCCTACGCCGCGGTCGCTGCCGTCCTGTCCGGACCCACGCTCGACCCGACCGCGGAGCAGTGCTGAGCATGCCGAACTTTCCCCTGATCTGGAGGGAGGACCCGTGAGCTGGCAAGAACAAGCCCGCGCGAACCGCGCGGCCAAGGCGGAGCAGGCGCGGCTGGATCTGGCCGCGCGGACCGGGGACGAGATCGCCCGCATGCGCGCGGCGGGGGAGGAGTCCCGCGCCGACCTCGCCGCGCAGGCCGCGCTGCGCGCCGAGCAGGACCGGGCGCGGCGCGAGGACCGGTTGCGGCGCAAGGAGACCCGTGCGGCGCGCTGGGCGGCGGTGCGGGCGTTCGCGGCCGCGCACGCGGTGGATCTGCTGATCTACGGGATTGCGCTGGTGTCGTTCGCGATGGCGGCCCCGGCGATGGCCGGGTACGGCGCGCAGGTCTACGCCTCGCCGCTGGGCAGGCTGCTGCCGTTGATCACCGAGCTGGGGATGTGGGCGTTCGCGGTCGCGGTGCTCGTGTCGCGGCACCGCACCCCGGAGCGGCCGGTGTGGGGGCTGCAGGCGGGGGTGTGGGTGTTCGGGACGGTCGCGGCCGCCACGAACGCCTTGCACGGGCTCGACCGGGGCTGGGGCGCGGGCGTGATCATGGCCGTGGTGTCGGTGGCCGGCGTGGTCGCCCACCAGCTCGCGATCGCCAGCCCGCCCCGCTCCCGCATCCAGCGCCAGGCTGCTCGGATCGAGCGCAAGGCAGCCGCGAAAGCCGCGGCCGCCGCCCGCGCGGCGGTGCGCACCGCCGCGGCCGCGATCGACAGCGAGGGCCGCGCCCGGCTCACCTACGCGCCCGGCACCTACCGGGTGCGGCGCGGGCGGCTGGTCGCGGTCGAGCCTGACCCGGACGTGCCGGGACCGCCCGACGCGATCGACGCCGAACTCGCCGCCCTGTTGGCCCGGGCCGCCGCCGGACCGTCCGGCGACACCCGGCCCGCCGGGCAAGACCCGCTGCACCGGGGACCGGTCGCCACCGCCGACCCGGACCGCCCGGACCGCCCGGACCCGAGCGAGGACCGCACCGGCGGACCCAAGCGGCCAGGACCGGTCCGGGACCAGTCGGCACCCGCCGGGACCAGCGGGTCCGGCAAACGGTCCCGCACGTACGAGCAGCTGCGGGCCGAGCTGCAGGAGGCGGTCGTGGCCGGGGACCTGGACCCGGCGACCGCGAGCACCGAGCAGGTCCGCAAGACGCTGCGCTGCCGCAAGGAGGTCGCGCGACGGCTGCTGCAGGACCTGAAACCGAAGCAGTGACCCGGCGGGGGCCGGGACCCGTTCCCGGCCCCCGCGCACGATCCGGAAGGAGACCTCAGTGTCCGACAACGACACCCAGACGCCCGGCACGGTGGTGCCGTTCCGCCGCCCCGAGGGCACTGTGGCCGCCGCGACCGGGGCCACGGTCGAGGGCGAAGTGCTCGACCCGGCCGACGCTGCGCTGACCGTGTCCGAGCCGCGCCAGACCTGGGGCACCCGCGTGCTCCACGGCACCGGCCGGGTCCTGGCCGGGCCCTCGGACGAGACCCGGGCCCGGCTGGCCGAGCGCACCGTCGAACTCGGCCACGCCACCGGCACCCGGCTGCGCTCCGGGAGCAAGCGCGGCCGCCGGGTCCTGGGCCGGACCAGCAGGTTTCTGCACCGGCACGCCTCGATCACGGCGAAAGGAGCGGAGGCGGCGCGGCAGCGGCGCCGCGCGGACCGCGACCACGCCGACGTCAAGGCCGCCCGCGCCCTGGCCAAGGAGAAAGGAGACGCCGCGCAGGTCGAGTCGCTGACCCGGCAGCTGAACGAGGGTCGGCACGTCCGCGTCGACACCGCGAAGAAGTGGGCCGAGCTGGCCTGGTCGCTGACCTGGAAAGCCGCGCTGGTCCTGGTCGTGGCCTTCGGCGGGTCGCTGGTCACCGGCGGGATCAACGGCTTCGGGCATTGGCTCGGGGTCTGGAACGCCGACGACGCGCTCGCCGTGTGGCGGGCCGTGTTCACGACTGTCTACCAGGTCGGGGCCGTCGTGTTCCGGTTCTGGTGGGGCATCCCGGTCGTCTGGATGGGAGTGAAATTGTTCCGGTTCTGGAAAGACGGAAATCGTTTGGGTGAGGGGATTCTGCCCGCTCACCTGCGCAAACAGGCCACCCGGGTGCAGCGTTCGGAGCTGACCGAGGGTGCGCTGGCGATGGCGCTGTCCAACTCCGGGGTTTCGGAGCTGAAGGCGAAGATCAAGGAGGGGTGGCCCAACCGCGACACCGACAACGCCTGGGTCCAGTTCCCGATGATCGACGGGAAGGGCTGGTCGGCGAAAATCCGGCTCCCGCAAGGGGTTCCGGTGAAGAAGATGGAGAAGGCGGTGGATGTGCTCGCGCACAACCTGGGCTGCCGCCCGGTCGAGCTGTTCATCCGCGCCGACGACGAGGACGCGCAGGTGATGGATCTGTTCCGGCTCAACCCCGGGGTCCTGCGGGAACCGGTGGACCCGTACCCGCTGCTGCACGAGGGGACCAGCGACTACTGGACCGGGTTCCCGGCCGGGTGCAACCTGCGCGGGGAACCGGTCACGACCCCGATGTCGGAGCGGAACTTCGTCATCGCCGGGACCATGGGGTCGGGCAAGTCGACGTTGCTGGTGACGCTGCTCAACGGCGCGGTCCTGGACCCGCTGGTGGACGTCGACGTGTTCCTGTTCGCGGAGAACAACGACTACGAGGCGCTGATGCCGTGCCTCAAGACGTTCTCCGACGGCGGCACCGACGACAACGTCGAGGCCGCGGTCGAGCACCTGCAGAACCTCTACGCCGACCTGACCGTGCGCGGGCAGCTGCTCAAGAAGCACGGCGTGAACAGCGTCCAGGAGGCCGGACGGGAGATCGTCGCCAAGGAACCGGGGTTGCGGCCGCGGATCGTGGTGCTGGACGAGTGCCAGCGGTTCTTCCGCCAGGACAAGCCCGAGGACCGCAAGAAGATCGTGAACCTGGTCTGCAACCTGTTCATGGCCAGCCGCAAGTACGCCGTCCACCTGGCGTTCCTCACCCCGAGCCCGTCGGACCAGAGCCTGCCCCGCGAGGTCGTGGCCCTGTCGACGAACCGGGCGTGCGGCGCGATCAACGGCAACAAGGCCCGCAACAACGCGGTCCTGGGGGAGAAAGCGCACGAGGAAGGGATTTCCGCGCTCGACCTCAAGCCGAAGACCCCGACCGCGCTCAACGACGTCGGCACGCTGATCACGGTCGGGTTCATGGACGAGCCCGGCGCGCTGCGCAGCTACTACCTCACCCCGGCCCAGCAGGCCGGGATCGTGGCCCGGGCCCTGGAAGCCCGGGGCGCGGCCGCGGCGCCCGAGCAGGTCGAGGCCCCGCGCGACGTGCTGGCCGACATCCTGGCCGTCACGCGGGAACTCGTGCCCCGCGAGGGCGAGCACCACCCGCGCGCCTCGGCCGTCGCCGAGGCGCTGCGGACCCGCTGGAGCAGCTACCACGGCTGGAAAATCGAGCACGTCACCGACGCGCTCGCGGGCCACGGCTACCAGGTTCCGACTACTAACCGTGTTTACCCGGTCGATCCGGAGAAGGTCGCCGCGGCCATCGCCGGCCGGGAGACCAGCCCCGCCGAATGAAGCCCGCCCGGGCTCCCGCACACCCCCCGAATCCGGGGCCTGCGGGAGCCCGGCGCAGGCCGGGCGACCCCGCTCATTCGCGTCATTCCAGCTCATTGCCCCAGTTCAGCCCCGTTCTCATCCCGGAATGCGGCATCTCATCCCGTCCGGCCGGACTCATCCGCCGCTCATTGCCCCGCTCATCCCCGCCCGGATACCCGTCCCGGGCCGTTCCGCCTGCCCCGCAACCGCGCCCGATCGTCACTCACCGTGACGACCGGGCGGGTGCTGTTCTGCTCTGAAGGGAGCAACCGCATGACTCTTGCCCGCACCGCCGACACCGAAGCGGCCGCCGAACACGGCCCCGCCCAGGCGTTCTCGCCCGGGATCGACTGGGGATTGAACACCGACCTGGAAGCCGTCACCGGCAGCCGCGAGCCGAGCGTGTTCGTCGACGAGCACACCGAGTTCGTGTTCGCGTGCGGCGTCGTGGATCCGGTCGACGCGCTCGCGTTGATCCGCGACCACGCCGACGACCTGTTCGGCCCCGAGGACGACCGGGTCGGCACGGTGCCCACCGCGGACGACCTGCCCGACTTCCGGCTGCGCTGGTGCCGCGCCGTCCCGGTCGACACCGACGCCGACCCGGAGCTGACCTATGTCGAAGGCCCCGAAGTTCCGGGCGCGTTCCCGGCCCTCGTCTGGCACGGCTGACCACGCGCCCGCCGCGCCGCCCTCTGCCCGCACTCGCCACCGGAGGAAACCCGTGACCACTCGTTGTGCCCCGCCCGCGACCGGCCCGCTGTCGCGGCGGCGGTGGGCGTGCCGTTCGTGCGGCGCACGCAACCGGATGCGGCAGCGCTGCTGCCACGCCTGCCGCCAGCACCGCCCCCGCCAGTAGGCCCGAACCGGAAGGACACCGACATGAACGCCCCCGACCCGTTCGACCCGGAAAACCAGTTCCTCGGCTCGGTGCTGTGGTCCGATCTGCCCGGCGCGCGGGCGCTGATGGCCGGGATGCGCCCGGACGACTTCGCCCGCCCGATGGCCGCGCACGTCGCGCACCTGGCGATGCAGGTCATGGCCGACAACCAAGCGCCCGGTCCGGCGCTGCTGTTCGACCAGGCCGTCCGGACCGGGCAGGCCAGCGGCGAGCACCGCGCCACCTGGCTCTCCCGCGAGCTCGCTGACCTGTACGGGAACGCGGCGGGCGCGGTGCACGGGCCGCGGTTCAAGGCCGCCGTGCTCGAGCACGCCTACCGCCGCGCCGCCGCCCGCTACGCCCGCCGGCTGCTGCAGGCAGCCGACCAAGCCGACCCGGCCGGGATCGCCGCGCGGCTGGACGAGCGCGGCGAACTCGACGCGCTCGCCGCCCGCTACCGCGCCGCCGCCGGACCCGACGCGCTCGACCCGCCCGACATCGTCCGCCCCGCCGGGCCCCAGCCCGGACCGGCCCGAAGAAAGGCAGCCTGATGACCCACACCACCGCCGACGTCCTCGCCGACGCCCCGGCCTCCGGCCCCGCGCCGGAACTGGGGCTGGCCGGAACCCGGTCCAGCCACCGCTGGGCGAGCATGCCCGGCAACTGGGACAAGCTCAACTGCCGGGCGATGTTCCCGGCCGACAACGACTGGGGCGTCCCCGCCCTGCCGGTCGCCGAGTTCGAACCTGCTCGGCTGGTGCCCTACACCGACCGCCGCGCCGCCGCGAACGCCGCCGGAACCGGCACGGCCGCGCTGCACTTCTTCCTGGACGACTACCGGTTCGAGGTCGTGTGGTCCAAACCGGAACGCGGCCTGTCCCGCTGCGCCGCCGTCGGCGCGGCGCTCACCCCGGATTTCAGCCTGTACCGGGACATGCCGCTGGCGATGCAGCTGTGGCAGGTCTACCGCTCCCGCTGGTGCGGAGCCTGGCTGCTCCACCACGGCATCGACGTCGTCCCCACCGTCAGCTGGTCCACCCCGGACTCGTACGCCTTCGCGTTCGCGGGGATCCCGGCCCGGTCGGTGGTCGCGGTCTCCACGGTCGGGGTGTGGCGCGACCCGGTCGCCCGCGGCCTGTTCGCCGACGGCTACGCGGAAATGCTGCGCCGCCTGGACCCGGCGGTGGTGCTCGTGCACGGCAAACCGCCGACCGAGCAGGTTCGCGGATCGACGCCGGTGCGGTGCTACCCGACGCGGTGGGACGGGGGTGGGCGGTGATGGGCGGACGCGGCGCCTCGATGGGCAGAAGCGGCGGTGCGGGCGCCCCGGGCGCGGGCGGCGCCGGAAGCGGCACGGCACGAGTGGAACCCCTCGTGCCCGCGACCGAGCAGGATCCGGCGGAACCGGAAAAGCCTGCTGCTGCGGAGAAACCTGCGGTGGCGGGTCCGCCGGTGTCGGGCGCGATGTCGGAGGCACCGGTGCTGAAGAACGAGTGGGGCTCGTTGACCTCGGCCGAGGTCAGCTTCCACGACGACGGCGAGATCGGCACGGCGATCAAGTACATGGGCGCGGACGCCCGGATGGACGTGGACGGCCAGCCGCTGGCCAACGTCCTCGGCCGCGTGGCCACCGACGTCACGACCGGCCGGCGCAGCGCGGCGGAAGGAGTCGAGGCGTACAAGGAACTGCGCGATCGGCTGCCCGAGGGCAGCGAGGCCCGCCAGTGCCTCAACCTCGCGATCCGGCGCATCGACGCCCCGCCCAGCCCGACACCGGAGGTGCCCGGCGGGGCGCCCGCGCCGCTGAAGACCTTGATGCAGGAACTGCACTCGGTCCCGCTGGTGCGCCAGGACGGCCGCGAAACCCAGGCGCTGCAGGAAATCCTGACCAAGAAGTTCGGCGACGAGCCCGGCGGCAAGTTCAGCGTCGGCCTCCTCACGATGGAACTCAAACGGTTCCACGGCATGCGCCACGAATCCCAGGGCGACGCGGGCAAGTTCGAGGTCGACCGCGCGATCCGGAAAGCGATCACCGACCTCGGCGGCCGCGCCTGAGCCAGCACCCGGCGCGGCAGCGAACCGCTGCGGGAACGGAAATCCCGCCCGAACCTGCTCCGTTCCCGACCGCACCGCCAGCACACCGGTCACGAGAGGGCCGGGCACCGCGCGTGCCCGGCCCTCTTCGTGTCCGCACTGTCCACACAGGAGGTTTGATGAGCGTGACCACGCGGATCGAGTGGACCGACGCGACCTGGAACCCGGTCACCGGATGCACCGAGGTGTCCGAAGGCTGCGACCACTGCTACGCCAAGACGTTCGCCGAACGCTGGCGCGGCAGCGCCGGGCACTACTTCGCGTCCGGGTTCGACGTGCGGCTGCGCCGGGACAAGCTCGCCCTGCCGCTGCGCTGGCGGCGCCCGCGCCGCATCTTCGTCAACAGCATGTCCGACCTGTTCCACAAGGACGTGCCCGACAGCTACATCGCCAGCGTGTTCGCGGTGATGGCCGCCTGCCCGCAGCACACGTTCCAGCTGCTGACCAAACGGCCCGCCCGGATGCGCGCCCTGCTCAACGACGACAGCCGCTACGGCTTCGCCTGGCGCGCCACCGACGAATCCACGGTCGTCAAACCGCTCGGCCCGGGACGCCCGCACGGCGACACCTGGCCGCTGCCGAACGTGTGGATCGGGGTGTCGGTCGAAAACCAGCGGTGGGCCGAGAACCGGGTCCCGATCCTGCTCGACACGTGCGCGGCAGTGCGGTGGGTCTCCGCCGAACCGCTGCTCGGCCCGATCGACCTCGGCGCGCTCGCCACCCGGGAAGGCCCCGTCGACGCGCTGCTGGGAAACCTCGACCACGTGCGCTGGCCCGACGGGCGCATCACCGCGATGGACAACCCGCGCCCGCTGCCGCGCCTGGACTGGGTGGTCGCCGGTGGCGAGTCCGGGCACGGCGCGCGGCCGATGCACCCGGACTGGGTGCGGTCGCTGCGCGACCAGTGCGACGTCGCGAGCGTGCCGTTCCTGTTCAAGCAGTGGGGAGCGTGGGCCCCGGAGTCGGTGTGCGCGAGCGAGACCGGCGCGGCCACCGCCCGCTACATCGAACGCGACGGCCGGACGCGGGCGGCCGCGTGGGGCGCCCGCGGGGACGCGGTCACGGTGCAACGCCACGGCAAGGGACGCACCGGCCGCAAGCTCGACGGCCGCACCCACGACCAGTACCCGACGGAGGAGGCCCGATGACCGCGACCCCGGATCCCGACCGGCCGCTGGTGGTGTGCCTGTGCGGCTCGACCCGGTTCATGGACGCCATCGCGCTGGTCGCGCAAGGCGAGACGTTGGCCGGGCGGATCGTGGTCCGCCCGGAGGTCGTCTCCTCCGACCGGTCGCCCGGCGGCGCGACCCTCGACGCGGCGGCGAAAGAGCGGCTGGACCGGTTGCACCGGGCCAAGATCCGCCTCGCCGACGAGGTCGTGTTCGTCGCCCCCGGCGGCTACATGGGGCCTTCGACCCGGGCCGAACTCGCCTACGCCCTCGACCTGGACAAGCCGATCCGGCTGGTGCCCGGCAGCAAGGAGGACCGCTGATGTACAAGCTCTACGACGAGTTCGCCGGGTTCGGCGGGTCCAGCCAGGGCTCGACCGCCGTGCCGGGAGTGGAGATGCTGCTGGCCGCCAACCACGACCCGCTCAGCGTGGAGGTGCACGGGATGAACTTCCCGGACGCGGACCACTACTGCGGGGACATCGCCAAGGCCGAGATCCACACCTTCCCGCGTGCCGACATCTTCTGGGCCTCCCCGGCGTGTCCGCCCTGGTGCGATGCCCGCGGCGTGAAGCGGGATTTCGACCAGGCCACGCAGAACGCGTTGTTCGACCCGGTCACCGGACCTCGGGCTCTGGACCCGAAGATCGCGCGGGCGCGGGCGCTGATGGAGGAGATCCCCCGCTACCTGCAGGCCATGCGCCGCAAGGGAAAACCGGTGCTGGCCGGGGTGGTGGAGAACGTCGTCCAGGTCCGCAAGTGGGCCGAGTTCGCTCGCTGGCGGCGCGAGATCGAGGCCGAGGGGTATCGGACCCGGCTGGTCGCGATCAACTCGATGCACGTCACCGGCCCGACACTGGGCAAGGTCGCGCAGTCCCGCAACCGGTTCTACATGCCGTTCTGGCTCGCCGAAATCGGCCGCGACCCGGACTGGGACAAGTGGCTGCGCCCGCGCGCGTACTGCCCGAACTGCGACCAGATGGTGAGCGCGATCCAGTCGTGGAAAAAGCCCAAGGACGAGATGGGCGTCTACGGGATCCGCAACGGCCAGTACGTCTACCGCTGCCCGCGCATCTCCTGCCGCAACACGATCGTCGAACCGCCGGTGCTCGGTGCCGAGACGATCATCGACTGGAGCCTCGACCCGGGGCAGCGGATCGGGGAACGCGTCGACAAGAAGGGCCGCCCGGATCCGCTGGAACCGGCGACCATCGCGCGGATCGAAGCGGGCTTGGCGCGGCACGTGCGGCCGCTGCTGACCCCGGCCGGGGGCACCTGGCGTACCGAGGCGACCCCGCTCGACGCGCCGCTGCCGACCCGGACCACGCGGGAGACCGACGGGCTGGTCGTGCCGCCGCTGGTGGTGTCGGTGGCCAAACGCGCCGCCGATTCCGCCTCGGTGCCGGTGGAACAGCCGTTGCGGACGCAGACCTGCCGGAGGGAGACCGCTCTGGTGATCCCGCCGTTCATCTCGCTGCTGCGCGGCGGCGGGTCCCGCGAAACCGCCTACCCGGTCGCCGGGCCGATCCCGACCGTGTCCGCACAGGGCAACCACCACGGCCTGGTCGGCCCGCCGGCCGACCAGCGGGACACGGCGATGCTGCTGGCCTACTACTCCAACGGAGCAGCCTCGCCCGTGGACCGTCCGGTCGGAACGTTCACCACCCGCGACCGCTACGGCCTCGTCGGCGGCGTGCCGCCGGTCGAGCGGTGCACGTTCCGGATGCTCTCCCCGGAGGAGATCGGGGACGGGATGGCGTTCCGCCGCGGCTACAAGGTCAAGGGCAGCAAACGCCAGAAGGTCCGCGGCTACGGCAACGCCGTCACCCCGCCCGTCGCCGAAGTCCTGGTCTCGGCACTGGTGGAAACCCTGTCCGGGGAGCCGCTCGCCCCGGCCGCCTGACCCGGCCAGCCCCAATGCTGCACGTCAAGCAGAGGAGCACGAACGATGACGCAGCCCGCCCGCCCTGTCCGCCTGGTGCGCGAGCCCGTGGTGCCCGCCGATGTCGACGCCGCCGAGGCGGAAGCGATCGCGCAGGTGGCACGGGGCCGCGCCGAACTGCCGACGCTCGACGACGCGGTGATGGACTGCTACCTCGGACACCTGGTGCACCAGGTCGAGGCGACCAGCGAAGCCGACCCGGTCGCGATCCTCGCGTCCCTGCTGTGCTTCGCCGGTGTCCACATGGGACAAGGCCCGCACGTGCGGGCCGGGGACGACCCGCACCCGCTGCTGGTGTGGCCCCTGATCGTGGGCCGCACCAGCGCGGGCCGCAAAGGCACCTCCTGGTCGACCGCGAAGCGCCTGATCACCGCAGCCGACACCGCGTTCACCCACCACAACATCAAGTCCGGGCTCTCGTCCGGGGAAGGGCTGGCCGAACGATTCGCACTCGACGACGACGAACAGCAGCTCGGCGGCGCGGACGACCGCGACCTGCGGTTGATGGTCATGGAAGCCGAATGGGCGGGGGTGATGGCGAAGATGAAGCGGGAGGGCAACTCGCTCTCGGCGATCCTGCGCTCGGCCTGGGAAGGCGGCGACCTGTCCACCCTGACCGTGGCCGCGCGGGTCGCGCCCAGCTCGCACGTCGGGATCCTCGCCCACATCACCCCCGCCGAGTTCCGGGACAAGGTCTCGGCCTCGGACATGGCCGGCGGGACCTACAACCGGTTCCTGCCGCTGGCGGTGTCCCGGTCGAAGTTCCTGCCGTTCAGCCAGGGCGCGCCCGCCGACGTCGTCGCCGGGCTGGGCAACGGGTTCGCCGACCGGCTCGACGAAGGCGCGCGGCTGGGCACGCTCGGGTTCACCGGCCCGGCCGCCGACCTGTGGCGGGCCCTCTACATCGAGTTCGCCACCGACCACGGCGACATCGCCGTGGTCGAGCAGTTCGTCTCCCGCGCCGTGCCGAACTGCCTGCGGATCGCCGCGATCCACGCCGCCCTCGACGGGCAGCACGCCATCCACCCCGAACACCTCACCGCGGCCGCGGCGCTCGTGCGCTACTCCATCGCCTCCGCTCGCGCGATCTTCACCGACAGCGGCGCGCTGGCGAAACTCGCCGCCTGGATCGGCGAGGACAGCGAGGGGCGCACCAAAGCGGCGATCACCAGCCAGTACTTCCGCCGCAACACCTCCGCCGACGAGATCAACCGGATGCTGCACAAGCTGCTCGCTTCCGGCCAGATCGCGGTCGCCAAGAAACCGCCCGCCAGCGGACGGGGCCGCCCGACCGAGGTCTACACCGCCGCCACACCCCCGGGCCCCGCGAAAGAAACGAAGTAACGAAGTAAGTCGCTGACCAGCACAAACACCCCGGACTTCACCCGACTTATTTCGTAGCTACGAAAAAAGTCCCGGACGAAACCCCAGGTCAGGCAAATCTTTCGTTACTTCGTTTCCTTCGTGCCCCCAAGCCAGCCAGCGACGGGCCCCGCAGTCTTGCCCACCCGTCGCCAGGCCACCGGAGAGAGGGGACTTCAAGCCACACGCCTCCGCTCGCACTGCACACGGAAGGGTCACCCCCACATGGCCAACACCACCAGCAAACTGCTCACGCTTGCCGAAGTCCTGGAAGAACTTGGTGGCGTAGCTGTCTCGACTTTCTACGACTGGCGCGCGAAGGGCAAAGCGCCCAGGTGTGTCAAGCTGCCGAACGGCGATCTCCGTTTTCGCCGGGCAGATCTTGACCGTTGGATCGAAAGCCGTGCGGAGAAGAAGGCTGCCTAATGCCAAGCTCGTACAACGTCAAAGTCTGGAACAACCAGCGGCGCAAGCATCGGAGCGGGAACTACACCTACCGGGCGCGCTGGACGGTGGACGGAAAGGAATTCAACGAGCCTTTCCGAACTTCAGGACTCGCTGATGGCTTCCGATCGGACCTCGTCACCGCTACGCGCAAAGGCGAGCCGTTCGACACGGAGTCGGGTCTGCCGCAGTCGATGGTAAAGGAATCCGCTCTCGCGGTGTCCACGTTCGCGCTGGCGTGCGACTACGCCGACATGATGTGGCCGAACGCCTCACCGAAGTACCGAAAGTCGATAGCGGGGTCGCTTACCAAGCTGACAATGGGCGCGTCGAAACGCTCCCTCCCGAAGGACCCGACCTTCCGGCGCACTCTCACGAGTGTGTTCAACGCCAAAATGCGACTTGAGGCTGACCTGGACGACGAGATGGATATCGTCTCGAAGCTGCGTGCTGCGGGATACTCCGACGCGGCAGTGAAATGCGGCGCGGAGGCGGAGTTGTGCAGCCGCCGGGCATCCGAATTCGCGAAGCCAGAGGTGCTGCGCGCGGTGTTGAACGGATTCGAGCGGAACTTGGATGGTTCGAAGGCAGCGGCCGACACGGTGCGGATTCGCCGCGCCGCTTTCAGGGGGTTCCTTGACTACGCGGTAGAGCGCGGCGTCCTGGACTCGAATCCGCTGGAGGAAGTGAAGGTGAAGAAGCGCACCTACGAACTGAAGGAGGTCGACCCGGCGGCGGTCGTCAACCCAATGCAAGGCCGCATGTTGTTGGCCGCTGTGGCCGAGCGCGATCCGGAGCTTGAGGCTTTCTTCGGCACGATGTACTTCGCCGCTCTCCGTCCGGAGGAAGCCGCCAACCTCAACAAGCGCAACCTGTCGATCCCGGAGGAAGGGGCAGGCTGGTTGATCCTCGACTCGGCGCGTCCCGAAATCGATGCCGTATGGACGGACTCCGGCGAGGCGTCTGAGGCAGGACCGTTGAAGCATCGGAATGTCGGGTCGAGTCGGTCAGTGCCGTGCACTCCGCAGCTGACGGCGTTGCTGCACAAGCACATCGCCCTCTACGGCACCGCACCTGATGGCCGGCTCTTCCGTGGCAGCCGGAACGGCGGGCGGATCAGCAGCACCGTCTACGGTCGAGCGTGGGCGGCAGCCCGGTCATCCGTGTTTACGCCAGAGGTGCAGGCCAGGCCGATTGCCAAGCGTCCGTATGACCTCCGTCACGCAGCGGTTTCCACCTGGCTGTCCAGCAACGTCGAGGCCACCAAGGTCGCGAAATGGGCGGGGCACAGTCTCGGAGTCCTCATGCGCGTGTATGCAAAGTGCCTGGACGGTGGCGACCAGGCCGCTATGGACCGGATCGAGCGCGGCTACATGAGCTACTGAGCCTGCGTCCGCGATGCGTCCGCAGATCGGCCAAATCAGCCGGAGTCAGCCGGAAAGAACCGGAAGAGACAAGATCACCCCCGTGACCGGTTCATGCTGGTCACGGGGGCGATCTGGCTGGTGTGGCAGGTGAGGGATTCGAACCCCCGAAGGCTGAGCCGTCTGATTTACAGTCAGATCCCTTTGGCCGCTTGGGTAACCTGCCATGGCCGGGCGAACCGGCCGGGAAGAAGGATACCCAACGGTCCGGACGGCCGGTCAACCGGGATCCCCCGGCGCTACGCTGGGGGTCCCTGACGAGCTGAGACAAGGTGTGAGGACACGTGGCGGATCCCTCTTTCGACGTGGTGAGCAAGGTCGACCGCCAGGAGGTGGACAACGCGCTCAACCAGGCCAGCAAGGAACTGGGCACGCGGTTCGACTTCCGCGGCACCGGAACCGGCATCAGCTGGTCCGGCGAGGAAGCCATCGCGATCGAGTCGGAGACCGAAGAGCGCGCCCTCGCGGCGGTGGAGGTCTTCAAGGAGAAGCTGATCAAGCGGAACATCTCGCTGAAGGCCTTCGAGGCCGGCGAGCCCGCGATCTCCGGCAAGATTTACAAGATCAGCGGCAAGATCCTGCAGGGCATCGCGTCGGACAAGGCGAAGCAGATCGCGAAGTTCATCCGCGACGAGGGCCCGAAGGGCGTCCAGGCCCAGATCCAGGGCGACCAGCTCCGGGTGTCGGGCAAGAAGAAGGACCAGCTGCAGGAGGTGATCTCGTTGCTGAAGGGCAAGGACTTCGAGATCGCTCTGCAGTTCACCAACTACCGGTGATTTTGTAGGTTGACCTGCGGGTATCCGTCAGCGGATGCCCGTGGGTACAACCTCGGTGCAACTGAGTGCGGAGTCCATGAGCGTGCACGTCTGGGCCCCTCCGGGGCCGCTCGGCCCCATGCCTTTGCCCGGCCAAGCCCTCGCGGGGGCGTGCGGCCTGGCGGCCGGTCCCCCGCGCGTCGGCCGGGGCGCGGAGGCCGCAGGGGGTCTCAGATAAGCCGCGGGTCCGAGAAGAGATGTCCTCGCCGGACGGGCAGGTCGCCGAGATGGCTGGCAGGGCTCGCATATTGCGTCCGTGGTTGGCCAGACGGCATCTCGTCAACCTCCCAGAGGGCTATCACGCCGCGTCAAAGGGGCGGTTTCGGACTTCGGTCACGGAGACGAAGAGGGGCACCCTTGACCCGGCGTGATCGGGCTGCGCCAGGTCGACGAGATGCCGAGAGGCCACCCGCTTGCGAGAATAAGCCGTTCCCCCTGGGCCGGGACAGGAACCTCCCCGCACCCTGAAAAGTCCAGCAAAACCAGAAAACACACTTCGCATAAACGCCACTCCTTCAATTTCAGCAACCGCAGTAAGCAGGATTCTGACCCCTGAACTCAAGTTGCCCGACGCTGAAATAAAGAAATAAATACCGCGAAGAGACTTCCCAGAGCCGCCCGAGTCGAACGGAGCGCCAGCCCCAGACCAGGCGGAACGGACTACTTTTTCTCCTTCTTCCCCGGTGGCCCTGCACTCCAAGCGCCGAACCCAGAAAGAATCAGAAGTAGTGCAAAGACGGCCAGGCCAATGAACAGCAGCCAGGTGTACCAGCGCGCAGGCATCCAAAGGAACCACATGGGCGTGGAGACCAGTGCTGCCAGAAAGAAAGCGGCCGCAAGACTGGGCCAGTTTCGCTTCTTCTCCTTAGCATGTACCTCTTCCAGGCTAAGGAGGCCGTCCATTTGAATGACTAGAGCCTGCTCAATTTTTCCAATAAGAAGTTCGACATTCCCGGGGTCAATCTCCCGAAGCTTTTCAATCGTTGAAAGGTTCGACTGAACTCCGTCACGAAGTCGTGACTCCCGTCGCCTGACCGCAACTTGCCCTAGAGGCAAACCTGCCAAAGCCGCGATCAACGTCGCCGCCGGGCCAGTAAGGGAGGAAAGATCCACAACGTCTCCACGAACCAGAATTGATCAAGAGCAGCAGAACTGACACATTAGCAGTTCAAAGTCCGATCTCCGGCCAGATAGTCGCAACTGCACACGTCGGGTACAAATCCGGTACAGATGGCGTCAACCAGCGACGACCATCGCCAGCGAGCACAAGCCCGCAGTTCAGAGCCCCGCACCTGAGCATCACCCCAGGTAGGGCGCAGTTCACCAACTACCGGTGACCTACAGGTGCTGCGGACGCCAACACGTCCGCAGCACCTCACCAGGCGGTGAAGGTCCAATCCGCCTCGAACGTCTCCACTGCCACATACGTGGGTCCTTCGAGAGGGAACTCCTCGGTGGTCTGGCCGATGTGGTTCACCGCCAGGTGCGGGTAGCCGTCCGCCAGCACCCAGACTCCGTTCGAGCCCTTCGAGCCCGTGAAGAACTTCCCCGTCACCATCCCTGGCGGCACCGCGAGGACCGCGTCTCCGTGGCCGTTGTACGGCTTGCCCGGTTCGACAGGCGGCACTCCGCGGTAATCGGTGATCGTCGCGGTCCACGCACCCTTCGCCTCGACCGTCAGCGTGTGGACGGATTTGCCGCCGGGGGAGACGTTGAACCAGGCCGTCCCGTGGTAGGCGTCGCCGTCGTTGACCAGCAGGCTTTCGGTGCCGTCGGTCGTCACCGCGATGTGGCCGGTGCACTTCGGACAGTCGAAGGTGAGGAATCCCGCCACCCCGGACGGCCAGGTCAGCGGCACGGTCGCGTTGTTCTTGCCCTGATGGGTCTCCGTCGGGTTCTCGGCGAGGCGTGGCTTCTCCGGACGCGGCGGCGGAGGCAGCACCGGCGCGGGGGAGTCGCCGGGTTCGTCTTCCATCGGGTACGCGATCGCCCCGATGCCGCTCGGCTGCAGTGAGCACGACGCGGTGAGCGCTACCGCCGCGCAGACGGCGGCCAGACGCACTGCGGTGCGGCGCATGATTCCCCCTCGCTTGCCCCGACGGGGCCTCCGGATGATCTTTCGTCACGCTCCGCCCAGTCGTTACGAAACGGGCGCCCTGAACAGCCCAGTGATCTCCTCGAAGGGGTGGACTCACGCGGGTGACCAGGCGAAATCGATGGTGGCGACGCGACCACGTGGTGTAATCGCCCGGCTGGTCGTGAGAGGAGTTTCTGGATGCGCCGTTGGACTCCCGTGCTTGCTTTCCTCACCTCGCTGGCGGTCCTCGTGACCGCGATCGCGCCGGTCGCGGAAGCCGCCGACCGGAAGCTGCTCGTACCCGGCTTCGGCTCGTACCCGCGGCTGATCCGGCTGGAGCACTCGCCGTTCGGGCGCGGGAACATCATCGCGTCGCTGACCAGCGAGGACGGCAACGGCCGGTTCGCGCCGATCCTCGAGAGCACCGACGAGGGCGCGAGCTTCCACCAGATCGGCGAGATCCGCGACCCCGACGCCAGGTCCGGTCAATGCTGCGGAACCCTCTACGAACTGCCGCAGCGGGTCGGCCGCCTGCGGGCGGGCACGCTGCTGTGGGCGGCGACCTATCGCCAGGACGCCGGACCGCAGCGCCGGATGGGGATCAAGGTGTGGGCCAGCCGCGACGGCGGGCACAACTGGCGGTACCTGTCCGAGGCCGCGCTCTCGCACAACCACGACGGCGTCTGGGAACCGGAGTTCACTGTGGACGCCGGCGGCACGCTCTGGCTCCACTACGCCGACGAGACGCAGGCCCCGAAGTACGGCCAGGTGCTCAACCGCGTCGCCTCGACCGACGGGATCAACTGGGGCACCAAGCAGCTCACGATGGCCATCGGACCGTCCCGGGTGCGTCCGGGCATGCCGATCATCCGCAGGCTGCCCGACGGCCGGTACTGGTTCGGCTACGAGATCTGCAACTACCGCGACCGCTACTGCGATCCGTATTACAAAATCTCCGCGGACGGCGCGAACTGGGGCGATCCGGCCGATCCCGGCACCAGGGTGAACACCGCGAGCGGCAACTACTTCCAGCACGCCCAGACCACCACGCTGTTCCCCGGCGGCCCGAACGGCGTGCGGCTGGTGATGGTCGGCCAGATCTACACGACCGCCGACGGCGCCCCGGTGGCCGGAAACGGGCAGACGCTGCTGGCCAACGACAACTTCGGCGCCGGCAATTGGTACGAACTGCCCGCGCCGGTCCACATCAGCGGCATCTACAACAACTACTGCCCCAACTATTCGTCCACCGTGCTGCCGGTCGACGGCGGGAAGAACGTGCTGGAGATCGCCACCGAGTACGCGCACGGCTGCCAGGCGTTCTTCGGGAAAGGTCCGGCTTTCTGAGTTGTGCGAAGCCCCGGACGGCCTCCATGCTCACTCGGTACGGTGAACACCACCACCGCATTGAGGAGGGGCTGTGAAGGGCATCGTGCTCGCCGGGGGCAGCGGAACCCGTCTGCATCCGATCACGCAGGCCGTGTCGAAGCAGCTGCTGCCGGTCTACGACAAACCGATGATCTACTACCCGATCTCAGTGCTCATGCTGGCCGGGATCCGGGAGATCCTGATCATCTCGACCCCGGCCGACCTGCCGAACTTCCGCCGCCTGCTCGGCGACGGCAGCCAGTTCGGACTCTCCTTCTCCTTCGCGGAACAGCCGAGCCCGAACGGTCTCGCCGAGGCGTTCGTGATCGGCGCGGACTTCGTCGGCGACGATTCCGTCGCGCTGGTGCTCGGCGACAACATCTTCTACGGCCAAGGCTTCTCCACGACCCTGCGCACCGCCGCGACCGACCTGGACGGCTGCGTCCTGTTCGGCTACCAGGTGAAGGACCCCGAGCGCTACGGCGTCGGCGAGGTCGACGAGAACGGCACCCTGCTGTCCATTGAGGAAAAGCCCGAGAAGCCGCGGTCGAACAACGCGATCACCGGGCTGTACTTCTACGACAACGAGGTCGTCGACATCTCCCGCAACCTGAAGCCCTCCGCGCGCGGCGAGCTGGAGATCACCGACGTCAACCTCTCCTACCTGCGCCGCGACCGCGCCAAACTGATCGAGCTGAGCCGCGGTTTCGCCTGGCTCGACACCGGCACGCACGATTCGCTGCTGGAAGCCGGCCAGTTCGTGCAGGTGCTGGAACACCGGACCGGGGTGCGGATCGCGTGCCTGGAAGAGGTCGCGTTGAAGATGGGCTTCATCAGCGCGGACGAATGCCACGCGCTGGGCACCAAACTGGCGAAGTCCGGATATGGCGAGTACGTGATGAACGTGGCCTTGCTCGCGGGGGCGCAGGGCTGACCCGGAAGGGGATTTGTGAGTTACGACCTGGGGGTATGGGCTGGGGATGCCGAGGATCCGCAAGCCCGCTACGCCAGTCTTTGCGACAGCTCTGGCTCGGCTGCTCCGGAGCTGGACGGGTTCTACCGCGACCTGACCGCGAAATACCCGGAACTGCACGAGGCCGAGGATCCCGAAGAATCCCCGTGGAACGCGGCGATCGAGCGCTCCGGCGACGGCGCGGTACTGGCGATCCACCACTCGCGCGCGGTTGCGGTGACGCGTGTTGTCCTTGACCTGGCACGAAAACACGGCTTGACCGTGTTCAATCCGCAGACCGGCGAGGTGCACCGGCCGAGCGTGCTGGACCTGACCATGTGCGACGGTTCCCGCGTGGAAAACCCTGACGCAGCAGGGATTAAGGCGACGCTGGGCCGGTTGTCGGCGAAGAATTGGTACGCAGTCTTGGAACGCGGCGACCATTATGTCCAAATAGGACAGGGAAAGTTCGCGGCGGCTCCGCGGGGGAAGTTCGCGCTGGAGCGCCGGGACGGGTCGCCGGAGCGGCATTACCGCACGGAGGTCGGGAGCCTGGCGGAGGTGGTGACGGCGTTCACCGGATTTGCCGCGCAGGACTCGTCTTGGGTGGAAGGCTTCGAATGGGAGAAGGTCGACTTCTCCTGACGTGCCGTGAAGGGCTCCTTGGGGGAATCAGATTCCTTCAAGGAGCCCTTCACGGACCTACGGTCAAGCCGCCTGCCGAACCTCCGAAGACGCTGGCGTCAAAGCCAACTCCAGCACCTCCCGCACGTTCGCCACCGCGTGTACCTCCAGTTGCGACAGCACCTCCGCCGGCACGTCATCCAGATCCGGCTCGTTCCGCTGCGGGATGATCACCGTCTTCATCCCCGCCCGGTGCGCGGCCAGCAGTTTCTGCTTGACCCCGCCGATCGGCAGCACCCGTCCGGTCAGCGAAACCTCTCCGGTCATCGCCACATCGGCCCGGACCACTCGGCCGGACAGCAGTGAAGCCAGCGCGGTCGTCATCGTGATGCCCGCCGAAGGTCCGTCCTTCGGCACCGCGCCTGCCGGGACGTGTACGTGGATTCCCCGCTCTCGCAGGTCTCCCACCGGCAGTTCCAGCTCCGCACCGTGCGAGCGCAGGTACGACAGCGCGATCTGCACCGACTCCTTCATCACGTCACCCAGCTGCCCGGTCAGCTGCAGGCCCGACGCCCCGCTCTCCGGATCGGCCAGCGACGCCTCGATGTACAGCACGTCTCCGCCCGCGCCAGTGACGGCCAAACCCGTTGCCACGCCTGGCAAAGACGTCCGCTGGGTCGCCGTCGGCAGCGACGATTCCGGTACGTGCCGCGGGCGGCCGAGGTAGGTCTCCAGGTCCGCCGCCGCAATCGACAGTGGCAGCGAGACCGAACCCAAAGCCACCTTCGTCGCGATCTTCCGCAGCACCTTCGCGATCGTCCGGTTCGCGTCGCGCACTCCGGCCTCGCGGGTGTACTCCGCGGCGATCCGGCTGAACGCGTCGTCAGTCAGCACCACGTCACCGGACGCCAGACCGGCTCGCTCGAGTTCGCGGGGGAGCAGGTGATCCCGCGCGATGGTGACCTTTTCGTGCTCGGTGTAACCGTCCAGCGTCACCAGTTCCATCCGGTCCAGCAGCGGGCCGGGGATGGTTTCCAGCGCGTTGGCCGTCGCCAGGAAGACCACATCGGACAGATCCAGCTCCACCTCGAGGTAGTGGTCGCGGAACGTGTGGTTCTGTTCCGGGTCCAGCACTTCGAGCAGCGCGGCCGTCGGGTCGCCGCGGTAATCGGCGCCGACCTTGTCGATCTCGTCGAGCAGCACGACCGGGTTCATCGAGCCGGCTTCCTTGATGGCCCGCACGATCCGGCCGGGCAAAGCGCCGACGTACGTGCGCCGGTGGCCGCGGATCTCCGCCTCGTCCCGGATGCCGCCCAAAGCGACGCGCACGAACTTGCGTCCCATCGCCTTCGCGACCGATTCGCCCAGCGACGTCTTGCCGACCCCGGGAGGACCGGCGAGCGCCAGCACCGCGCCGGAACGCCGTCCGCCGACCGGGCCGAGGCCCGATTCCGCGCGGCGCTTGCGCACGGCCAAGTACTCGATGATCCGTTCCTTGACGTCGTCCAGGCCCGCGTGGTCCGCATCGAGCACGGCGCGCGCGGCGGCGATGTCGTAGACGTCTTCCGTCCGCTCGTTCCACGGCAGCTCCAGCACCGTGTCGAGCCAGGTCCGGATCCAGCCGCCCTCGGGCGACTGCTCGGACGTCCGCTCCAGCTTGTCGACCTCGGCCAGCGCGGCCTTGCGCACCTCGTCCGGCAGGTCGGCGGCTTCCACCCGGGCGCGGTAGTCGTCGTCGGCCGCGGTGCCGTCGAGTTCGCCCAGTTCCTTGCGGATCGCTTCGAGCTGGCGGCGCAGCAGGAATTCCTTCTGCTGCTTCTCCATCCCGTCCGCGACGTCCTTGCGGATGGTCTCGGTGACCTCCAGCTCGGCCAGGTACTCCCGGCTCCACTCGAGGGCCTTCTCCAGCCGGACGCTGACGTCGAGCGCGCTCAGCAGCTCCAGCTTCTGGTCGGTGGACAGGTACGGCGCGTTGCCTGCCAGGTCGGCGATCGCGGACGGATCCTCGACCTGCTGGACGGCGTCGATCATCTGCCAGCCGCCGCGTTGCTGCAGCACCGAGATGACCACGGCCTTGTACTCCGCGGCGAGCTGCGCGGTGCGGTCGTCGGAGGTTTCGTCCGCGGCGTCGGCGTGCACCCAGCGGGCCGCGCCGGGGCCGTCGGCGATCCGGCCGACGGAAACGCGCGAGGTGCCGCGGAGCAGCACGGCGGTCTTGCCGCCGGGAACGCGGCCGATCCGTTCGACGGTCGCGACGGTGCCCAGTTCGGCGTACTCGCCGTGCACGCGCGGGACGATCAGGACTTCGGCCTTGCTCGCCGCGCCCGAGCGGATCCCGGGGAACGACGCGGTCGCGGGGGTCTTGGCTTGAGCGGACTCCACTGCGGCCCGGGTCTCTGCGTCGCCGAGGTCGAGCGGGACCACCATGCCCGGCAGCACGACGTCGTCATCGAGCGGGAGGACGGGCAGGAGGCGGGGGTCGGACATGTGCACTCCTCGAATAAGTTGAGTCTGCAGTGCTCAACTCTCCGAAGGGCGGGTTTGTTTCCCAGGGAGTGTTCGCTGGGAGAGAAGTCAGGGCTTGACCGCGACGGCGCCCCAGGCGAACGGCCGGACCTCCGCGGCGAACTCCGACACCGGCTCGTCCGGCCGCCAGTCCGGCAGCGCGCTCATCCCCGGCTCCAGCAGCGGCCAGCCGCCGAAGAACGGCAGGATCTCCTCGTCCGAGCGCAGGTACGCCGGGTTCGACGTGTCCCGGTACGCGTCGACGAACGCGCGGACCTCGGCGGCCCGTTCCGGCGGCGCGTCGTCCCGGCAGGTGCCGTGCGTGACGGCCAGCCACGACCCGGGCGCGAGCTGGTTGCGGTAGGCGGCGACCAGCTCTTCCGGCCGGTCGCCGGGGCCGAGGAAGTGCAGCACGGTGATCATCAGCAGGCACACCGGCTGTGACCAGTCGATCAGCTCCTCGGTGATCTCGTCGGCGAAGATCGCTTCCGGATCGCGGATGTCGCGTTCGACGATCCCGGCCCAGTCGGTCGCGTCCTCGCCTTCGAGGATCACCCGCGAATGCGCCGCCGCGACCGGTTCGTAGTCGACGTACACGACCCTCGCCGGCAGCCGATCGCGGACGATCTCGTGCACGTTGCCCGCCGTCGGCACGCCCGAGCCGAGGTCCACGAACTGCCGGATCCCCGCGTCGAGCGCGGCGCGCACGACCCGGTTCATGAACGCCCGGTTCTCCCGCGACATCGGCCGGATCAGCGGCCACACCTTCTCGACGCGGCGGCCGAATTCCCGGTCCACCGCCCAGTTCTGGGTGCCGCCGAGGTACCAGTCGTAGATCCGGGCGGCGGACGGTTTGTCGACGTCCACGCCCCGCGGTGCGTCCGGCGCGGTCATGGCTTGCGCGCCACCGCGCACCAGGCGAACGGACGGGCCTCCGCCTCGACCGCGTTCAGCTCGCGCTCCGGCCGCCAGTCCGGCAGATGCGTGATCCCCGGCTCCAGCAGCGGCCAGCCGCCGAAGAACGGCTCGATCTCTTCGCGGTCGCGCAGCCACATCGGGTTGCTCGTCTTGCGGTACTGCTCCACGAACCAGCGCAGCCCTTCCAGCGCGGGACCGCTGCCGTCGCCCTCGCTCATCTGCGAGATCGCCAGCCAGCTGCCGGACACGAGCTTGTCCCGGTAGGCGCGCACGACGGCGTCCGGATCGTCGTCCGGGCCGACGAAGTGCAGCACCGCCATCAGCATCACGCACACCGGCTTGTCGAAGTCGATCAGCTCGCGGGTGCGCGGGTGGTTCAGCACCGCCCGGGGATCGCGCATATCCGCCTGCACGATGCCGGCCCAGTCGGTGGCCGCCTCGTCCTCGAGGATCAGCGTCGCGTGCGCCACGGCCACCGGCTCGTAGTCGACGTAGACCACGGTGGCCTCGTCGTCGTCGCCCAGCGCGGCCTCGACCACCTCGTGCACGTTGCCCGCGGTCGGCACGCCGGAGCCGAGGTCGAGGAACTGCCGGATGCCCGCGTCCAGCGCGGCGCGCACCACGCGGTTCATGAACTCGCGGTTCTGCTTCGCGCCGGGCCGGGCGAGCGACCACATCTTCTCGACCTTGCGGCCGAATTCCCGGTCCACCGCCCAGTTCTGCTTGCCGCCCAGGTACCAGTCGTAGACCCGCGCGGCCGAAGGTTTCTCGACATCGACGCCTTCCGGCGCTTTCGGTGCAGCGTCGGGCTTTTCGGTCACTGGGACTCCCCTCGAACAGGCCGTACCGCGCCAGACTAGCGAGAACGCACGGCGGGCCGGCGTTGCCAGCCGGTCCACAGCGGCCGGTAGCCCTGCGCGTACCAGAACGGCGTCGACCGCGGGTTCGCCACGGCGTGGTGCAGCAGCACGACATCCGCGCCCGCCTCGTCGAAGACCTGGTGCGCGTGCGCGGCCAGCGCGGTGCCGACGCCGGACGACCGAGCGGCCTCGGAAACCGCCAGCGACGACAGGTAACCCACGCGGGAAGCGGCCACCCGGTGCCGGATCCAGCCGGTCTCGTCGGGCATCTGCAGCACGACCATGCCGAGCGGCTGGCCGTACAGCTCCGCGATCCAGACCTGCGGCTCAGGCCGTTCGAGGTGGTGCAGCAGTTCCTTGGCGATCAGCTCCTCGACGCCGGGGCGCAGCGTGATCCGGCCGAACTGCGCGTCGTACCGCTGCAGTTCGAGCTGCAGCGCGACGGCGGTGGAGAGGTCGTCCGGCGTCGCGTGCCGGATGCAGACGCCCGGCGTCGCGTCGGGTCCGGCGGCCATTCGCTGCGCCGGGCGCACCGCGAGCACGCCGACCGGGGCGAAGCCGTGCCGGAGGAGTTCGGTGGCCCCGGCGGTGTCGCGGCTGGGCCGGGAGAGCACTGCGGCGCACTCCGTATCCCCCACTCGGGCGAGGGACCGCAGGTGTTCATCCCATCGAGTGAGCAACGCGTCGAGTCCGGCGGCCGGATCGGGACCGGCGAGCTGGACCTCCAGCCGGTGCTCGACGAGCGCCCGCCACATCGACCGCGGACTGTCCGGGCCGAGCCCGGTGCAGGTGGTCAGACCGGCCGCGGTGGTGTCGCCGACCTCGGCGGAAAGCAGGACGGAATCCCCTCCGACCTCGAAGGGGAGTGGCGCGGGAAGCAGCGCGTCCACCGTGGCGATGCGCGCCGCATGCCCGGTGGCTGTCACGTCGTTGTGCATGCCGCCATTGTCCGCCGACCGGGCCGGAAAAGACCCCCAGAACACTCCCCGGCCCGGGGGTTCCGGGGCGAACCGGGAGTTTCACTCCTTGGTCCACGCAGGTCAGAGAAGAACGCCCATTGTTAACCCTGGGGTGATCTCCTACTGTCTCGAAAGGGACGCCGGTACGCCCTACGGGGTAAGGTGGCGCCCTCGCCCACACCTGACGTCACGGACGAGCGCGACCGGGCAGCCGGGAAGGAAGGTCGGATGCCGGACAGCAACGCCCATCCCGGTACCGCGCCGGAGGCGATGGGCTCGGGAGGTGCTGGCTCCGCACCGGCCGAAGGCCGCACGGACGAGAGCCGCTTCCGCGTTTACACCTTCTTCGTGCTGGGTCTCGGCCTGCTCGCGGCCTTCGCCGTCGGCGCCTGGCTGCCGTTCCACGGCTCGGCGAAGCTCTGGTGGATCGGCCCGGTGCTCGCGGTCGCGTTCCTGCTCGCCGAACAGCTCGGCATCAACGTCGACGTCCGCAGCGGCATCTCGTGGACCATCTCGTTCACCGAGATTCCGCTGGTAATCGGTTTCTTCGTCGCCCCGTTCGAAGTGGTGCTCGCCGCGCATCTCGTGGCGGGCATCGGCACGCTGCTGGCCCGCAAGGTCGCCGGCCGCGTCCTCTACAACGCGGGCGCGTTCCTGCTCGAAATCACCGGCGCGTTCGCCGTCGCCGGGCTCGTGCACCTGGCCATGGGCGGCGGGCCGACCATGCCGTGGGTCGCCGCGCTCGCCGGAACGCTCACCGCGCCGCTGGTCAGCACGCTGCTCGCGCTGGCCGCCGTGCGCGTGCTGCGCCGCCGGATGCGCGTGAGCACCGCGATCCGGCTGACCGGCCGCATCCTCGTGGTCGGCTTCGTCAACGCCTCGGTCGGCCTCACCGGCTACCTCGTCATCGCGAGCACCCCGCAGGCCTGGCCGCTGGTGCTGGCGGTGTTCCTCGGCCTGACCGCGCTGTACTGGGCTTACTCCGATCTGCTTCGCGAACAGCGGGACATGGAAGCGCTGTCCGACGTCAGCCTGATGGTCGCGCGGTCCGGACAGCAGGCCGCCGCCCGTCCGGCGAGCCGTGGCGAGGAACTGGTGGGCGGCGTCGACGTGCGCGAATGGGCCACGATCGCCGAGCGGATCAAGGACCAGCTCGCCGCCGGACGCGTCGTGCTCCGGCTGCGGCTCGAGCCCGAAGACCCGATGCGCGTCGTGGTCGCGGGCAACGAACTCCCGGCTTCGGACCCGGCCAGCGACGACCCGCTGCTGCGCCTGCCCGGCGCGCACGTGCGGCACTTCCGGATCACCGAGGCCAACCCGGACGTCCGCGCGGCGCTGCTGGAACGCAGTGCGCAGGAAGCGCTCGTGGTGCCGCTGCGCAGCGCGAACCGGCTGCTCGGCGTCGTCGAAGCGCACGACCGGCTCTCGCGCTGGCGCGGTTTCGGCAAGTACGACGTCCAGTTGCTCGGCACGATGGCCAGCCACCTCGCGACGTCGCTCGACAACCGGCGGCTGCTCGCCACGCTCCGCCACGACGCCTACCACGACCCGCTCACCGGGCACCTGAACCGGCCGGGATTCCAGCAGGTCTCGCGGGATCCGCTGCGCGAATCGGCGGAGGTCGTGGTGCTGCGGATCGACCTCGACGTCTTCTCCACGGTCAGCGACGCGCTTGGCTACTCGTGGGCGGACCGGATGGTCGTCGCCGCGGGCACCCGCATCCGCGGCGCACTCGGCCCGGACGTCCCGCTCGCCCGGCTCGAAGGCGCGTCCTTCGCCGCGCTGCTCGTGGACTGCACGATCGAAGACGCACACCGCGCCGCGGAACGGCTTCGCGTGCAGCTGTCCGAGCCGTACCCGGTGGACCGGCTTTCGGTCGAGGCCAACGCGATGATCGGCTACGCCAGCTCGGTGGACGACGCCGGCGAGGTCGATGTCGACGGCTTGCTGCAGCGCGCCGACGTCGCCGTCCGCGCCACTCGCGGCGGCGAGGAAGTACGCGGCTACGTGCCGAGCATGGGACAGATCTTCCTGCGCCGGTTCCAGATGGTCACGCAGTTCCGGCAGTCGCTCGAAGACGGCCACGTCTCCGTGCATTACCAGCCGAAGGTGACGCTGCCGAACCGGCAGGTGCAGGGCGTCGAGGCGCTCGTGCGCTGGGTGCACCCGGAGTTCGGCAGGCTTGGCCCGGACGAGTTCGTGCCCGCGATCGAGGCGGCTGGCCTGATCGGGGTGCTGACGTCGTTCGTGCTGGAGCAATCGCTGCAGCGCGTGCGCAAGTGGCTCGACGAGGGCCTGCGGATCTCCGCGGCGGTGAACCTGTCGGTGCGGAACCTGTCCGACGACGACTTCCCGGCGAAGGTCCAGCGCGAACTGGAACGCTTCGACGTGCCGCCGGAGCTGCTGACGTTCGAACTGACCGAGTCCGGCGTGATGTCCGACCCGCAGAAGGCGCTGCCGATCCTGCGCGAGCTGCATTCGCTGGGCATCGTGCTGGCGGTGGACGACTTCGGCACCGGCTACTCGTCGCTCGCGTACCTGCGCCAGCTGCCGGTGGACCAGGTCAAGATCGACAAGAGCTTCGTGCTCGGCATGGGCACGGATCTCGGCGACCTCGCGGTGGTGCGGTCGATTGTCGAACTCGGGCACTCGCTGGGGCTGACGGTCGTGGCGGAAGGCGTCGAGGAGGACGTGGCGCGCGATCAGCTCGAGGCGATGGGATGTGACGTCGCCCAGGGTTATCTGATCTCGCGGCCGCTGCCGGAGGACCGCCTCGAGGCGTGGCTGCAGGCCCGCACGGCACGCTCGCCGGGACGGCACTCGGAGACCGTGCTGACCCTGCTGACCTGAGGTTTTGCGGTTAACCGACCCCGGTTGCACGTGCGGGTGAAGGGGGTTGCTAATCTTTCCAAGTCCTCGCGAGAGGCAGGCCCCTTTAGCTCAGTCGGCAGAGCGTCTCCATGGTAAGGAGAAGGTCTACGGTTCGATTCCGTAAAGGGGCTCGCGAGTAGGCGAGCTATGTCTGCGGAAAACGCAGACGTGGCTCGCTTCGCGGCGTCCATCTGGGGGTCGAACCCCCAGACCCCCGCCAGGGGGCTTGCCCCCTGGACCCCCGGGCCGGGTCACCTTGACTTGGCAGCTCGGGTGGGGTGGGTGTCACGTAGGGCGGTGTAGCTCAGTTGGCAGAGCAAGCGGCTCATAATCGCTGTGTCGCCGGTTCAAGTCCGGCCACCGCTACGCGGTAACGACGGGGCTGGCCCCCGGATCTGAGAGAGAAGGAAACGCTGTGGCTGCCACCGACGTGCGACCCAAGATCACGCTGGCGTGCGAGGAGTGCAAGCACCGCAACTACATCACCAAGAAGAACCGGCGCAACAACCCGGATCGCCTGGAGATGAAGAAGTTCTGCCCGAACTGCGGTACGCACCGGACTCACAAAGAGACCCGCTGACGCAGGCGGTCTTTTACCAGCTTCGCAAAAGCCGTCCCGGCACTCGCCGGGGCGGCTTTTCGCTGTTACCGGCGGGTTTAGGCACCCGCGCGGGACGGCCGCCGGGTTCGGTTAGCCTTCTTCGCGTGCCTTTGGACCAGTCGTTCACCGGGCGGGAGTACCCGTCGGACAGCAAGTACTTCGTGAGCCGGGAGAAGATCCGCGAGTTCGCCGACGCGATCGACGACCCGAACCCGGTGTACCGGGACCCGGAGGCGGCCCGCGCGGCCGGCCACCCGGACGTGCTCGCGCCGCCCACCTTCCTCACCATCCTGAACCTGCCGAAGATCAACGGCATCGTGACCGACCCCGCGCTCGGACTCGACTACTCCCGGATGGTCCACGGCGACCAGGGCTTCCGCTACGAACGCCCGGTCCACGCGGGCGACGAGCTCGAAATCTCGGCCACGATCGAGTCGATCATGGCGCGGGCGGGCAACGACTTCATCAACCTCCGCGCGGAAATCACCGACGCGGACGGCAAACTCGTGTGCACGACGCGGGCGCAGCTCGTGGTTCGGGGGGCGGAAGCGTGAACGTCGGCGACGAACTGCCTCCGCTGGAGGTCCGCATCACCCGCGCGCAGCTGGTCCGCTACGCCGGGGCCTCGCTCGATTTCAACCCGATCCACTGGAACGAGAACTTCGCGACCAAGGTCGGCCTCCCGGACGTGATCGCGCACGGCATGCTCACGATGGCCCTGTCCGGCCGCATCGTCACTGACTGGCTCGGCGACCCGGCCCGCCTCGTGGACTTCAGCACGCGCTTCACCCGCCCGGTCGTGGTGCCGGACAACGACGAGGGCGCACTGGTCGAGGTGACCGGCAAGGTCGGCGCCCTGACCGACGAGGGACTGGCCCGGATCGACCTGACGGTGAAGTTCGAGGGCAAGACCGTGCTGGGCAAACCGCAGGCTCTCGTCCGCCCCTGAGCAACCCGCCTTTGCCCAGCGCTTCCTCCGTGGCCGGTCCTGCCGCCACGGGTCCCGGCGCGCTGCTGCTGTCCGTGAAGGGCTCCTTGAGGGAATCAGATTCCCTCAAGGAGCCCTTCACGGACTTTCGGGGTAGGCGAAGCCACGCGGCCAGCCTCGCCAGCCGGTGCTCCGCCGCGGCCCGGCGAGCGCTACCGGGAACCCGCCGCAAACCGCAGCTCTCGCCCGCCCCTTACGAGCCCGCAGCTCAGCCTGATCGCCCCAATGTGGCGTTGGGTGCATCTGACGCACCGAATGCCACATTGGGTGCGCGGCACGCACCGAATGCCACATTGGGTGCGTGGGACGCACCCAACGCCACATTGGGTCGGTCTCAGTGCACCCCGAGCACCGACTCCACCACGTCAGCCATCCCCGCCTCGCCCCGTGCGTTCGGGTGCAGGGCCGCGGCCGAGGACGTCGGGATCACCCCTTCGACCCACTTGACGTCCGAGTTCGCGCACACGTCGTGCCCCTTGCTCGGCGCGGCGGTGTCGGCGAACCCGGCGTCGTGGGACTTGGCCTGGTCGGACAGGGCGTCGTTGAGCTTGCCGAGCGCGTCCCGCAGATACGCCACGTCGCCGGAACCCAGCGGCAGCACCGGCCAGCAGCCGTCGCCGTCGGGGAGGACCGTCGGGTAGCCCACGACCACCACTCGCGCCTTCGGGGCCTTCTTGTGGATCTGGTCGAGCGCGGTGCCGACCTTCTTCGCGGTCGCGCTGATTCGGTCGGCCAGTTCGTCCTTGCCACCCGCGGTGAGCCGGTCTTTGCACGGCGAGGCGCTCTGGTGGGAGGTCACACAGGTCTGGGCCAGTGAGATGAATCCCACATCGTTGCCGCCGATGCCCAGGGTGACGAGCGTCGTGTCCGCGGTGACCGAGTCGAACTGCGGCGGGTTCGAGCCGTTGCGGGTCGACTGGGTGTCGGTCAGGTCCTCGGTCGTCGCGCCGCTGCAGCTGACGTCCACGAACTTCGCCGGCTTCAGTTTCGCCGACACCAGGTGCGGATAGTTGTTGTCCGACCGAGCACACCCGGCCGGCGAGCCCGCCTGCTTCCCGGTGCGCGGCGCGGACGTGTACGAGTCGCCGAGCGCGACGTAGCGGCCGCTGCCGCCGCCGGTGTCCGCGCCCGACGGCGGTGCGGTCGACGAGTCGTGCTTCGACTTGTAGTAGCCGACGGCCAGCAGCGCCCCCGCGACCACGAGGACGAGCAACCCGCATCCACCGCTTTTGTTTGCCCCCACCCGACCGTTTTACCGGTCCCGCTCCTCGCCGACGACCCGCTTACGGGTGATCACGCAAAGACAGCGGCATGCAGTTCGCCCGCCAGTTCCAGCGCGTGCGGGACGGTTTCGGCCACATAGTGCAGATCGACCAGCGCCTCGGTGATGCCGTCCGCTTCGGCGGCCTTCAGCTGAGCCGCGACGTCCTCGACGGACGCCGTCTTCGAGCCCGGCGTCGGGTTGATCCGCAGCACCCGGCGCAGCGACTCCGGGTCCCGGCCTGCCTTCTCCGCGGATTCGACGACCACGTCCCACTTCTGCCGCAGCATCGGGATCGGGAGCCCGGCGGGCAGCCAGCCGTCGGCGATCCGGCCGACGCGGCGCAGTGCCGCGTCCGACGCCCCGCCCAGCAGCACCGGCGGACCGGGCTGCTGCAGCGGACGCAGGCCGATCAGCGAGTCCGGGATGTCCCAGCGTTCGCTCTGGTGCCCGGCCGGATCCGCGGTCCAGAGCGTCCGCAGCACCTGGACCAGTTCGGCCAGCCGCGCGCCGCGGTGCTCCCACGGCACGCCGGCGGCGATGTACTCGTCGCGCAGCCAGCTGAGCCCGAGGCCGACGTCGAGCCTGCCGCCGGACAGCAGGTCGAGCGAAGTCAGCGAACGCGCCAGCAGCACCGGGGAGTAGAGCGGGCCGTTGAGGGTGCTCGACCCCAGCCGCGCGGTCTCGGTCGAATTCGCCGCGATGGTGAGCGCCAGCAGCGGATCGACGAAGCGCACGAACTCCGGCGGGTACGGCTGTTCGGGTGTACCGGACGGGTAATAGGTCTTCGGAGCGACCGGGGTCAGGACCCGGTCGCCGACCCACAGCGAAGCGAAGCCCATCCGCTCGGCTTCGGTGGCGAAGCCGGCGATGGCGGAGGGATCGGCGAGCTTGCCGTACTGCGGCAAAGCGAGGCCAAGCCGGAATGAGGTCACCGCTGCTCCTTGATCAGAGTTTCGCTTGCGGGTCAACGAAGATCATCTTCCAGTGTGCCGGTCTTGGCTTCCTGGCGGGGAATTTCGCGGGCGTGGAAGCGATTTCGGTTGCCGTGCCAGCGATCCGGAGCGGTCGCGAAGCCGGACGGGACAGCGCTCGTCAGCGGCTTTACGATTAATCGGATAGCAGACACAGGCTCATATTCGCACGATCAGGTGATCTTCGCCGAGGATTCCGGGGTGCTGTCCGAAGGGTCCGGAACGGCCGTCTCCGGGGTGCCGCGAGACCGTCGCGGCGCGGTCGAGGGGGCTGGGTTGCGAGGCTTCATATGGCTTGCCGTAGACTTCGGAACTCGGAACGCACTACGGTCATCCCCGCCGGATGGTGGGGACGATGGAATGCGTCCTCCGGAGCCAGGGTGACCGGGCTCCACAGGGGTGTAGCTCAATTGGCAGAGCAGCGGTCTCCAAAACCGCAGGTTGCAGGTTCAAGTCCTGTCACCCCTGCGTACGGGAACTGGTGGAGCGGAGGAGTGGTCGTGAGCGACAGCGACGCCAGCGGCGAGCACGAGCAGGACGATTCGGGCAAGCAGCCCGGAGTCGAATCCCGCCCGGTGTCCGCCGCGGCTCGGCGCGAACGCCGCGCTTCCGCTCGGCCGGCAGGCAAGTCCGAGGCACGGCCGGGCTCGACCCGTCCGTCCGGCAAGGCGGGCGACAAGGTCGCGAAGCCCGCCGACGCCAAGGGCGTGCCCACCCCCAAACGGGACCGGAAGGCCAAGAAGGCCTCGGTGTTCGCCCGGTTCACGCGGTTCATCCGCGAGGTCTGGGCCGAGCTCCGCAAGGTCATCTGGCCCAACCGCAAGCAGATGGTCACCTACACCGCGGTCGTGCTGGTGTTCGTGGTGTTCATGGTGGCCCTCGTGAGCGGCCTCGATCTCGGCTTCAAGGAGCTGGTCGGGCTGGTCTTCGGCTGACGCCCGCAACGGGCGCGCCACCGCGCTGGCCGGGCCCCGGTCCGGCCCGGCAAGCGATCAACTGAGAGGACGGAACGTGACCTCCGACAACGGCACCGAAGCCGGTCGCGACCTGACCGAGCTTTCCGACGAGCAGGTGCAGACGGCACCCGGCGACGAGGAGTCCGCCGACGCCGTCGAGGTGCCCGTCGCCGAGGACGAGGTCGCCGCCGACGAGAGCGCCGAGGACGCGGACGACGCCGCCGAAGCCGACGTGACCGAGCCCGCCCCCGAGGCGGACGACCCGGTCGCCGCGCTGCGCGCCGAGCTCAAGGCCGCGCCGGGCGAGTGGTACGTCGTGCACTCGTACGCCGGTTACGAGAACAAGGTCAAGACCAACCTCGAGACGCGTACCCAGACCCTGGACGTCGAGGACTACATCTTCCAGATCGAGGTCCCGACCGAAGAGGTCACCGAGATCAAGAACGGCCAGCGCAAGCAGGTGCAGCGCAAGGTGCTGCCCGGCTACATCCTGGTCCGGATGGACCTCAACGACCAGTCGTGGAGCGCGGTCCGCAACACCCCGGGCGTCACCGGGTTCGTCGGAGCCACCTCGCGGCCGTCGCCGCTGACCGTGGACGAGGTGCTGAAGTTCCTCGCCCCGCAGGTCGAGAAGGAAGCCCCGGCCAAGGCTGCCAAGGGCGGCGAATCCGCCGCGGCCGCGCCGTCCGGTGCGCCCGCCGTCGAGGTCGACTTCGAGGTCGGCGAGTCGGTCACCGTCATGGACGGCCCGTTCGCCACGCTGCCCGCCACGATCTCCGAGGTCAACGTCGACGGGCAGAAGCTGAAGGTCCTGGTGTCGATCTTCGGCCGGGAGACCCCGGTCGAGCTCTCGTTCAGCCAGGTCTCCAAGATCTGACGGCCGGGCCATCCCGGTCGGCAGTCCCCGCGTACTGGCAGGTGTGCGGGGGACTCACGTCAGTTAAGAAGGACACAAGGTAATGCCACCCAAGAAGAAGAAGCTTGCGGCGATCATCAAGCTGCAGATCAAGGCGGGTGCGGCCAACCCCGCGCCGCCGGTCGGCCCGGCGCTGGGTCAGCACGGCGTCAACATCATGGAGTTCTGCAAGGCCTACAACGCCGCGACCGAGTCGCAGCGCGGGGACGTCGTCCCGGTCGAGATCTCCGTGTACGAAGACCGGTCGTTCGACTTCAAGCTGAAGACGCCGCCGGCCGCCAAGCTGCTGCTCAAGGCCGCGGGCGTGGAGAAGGGCTCCGGCGAGCCGCACAAGACCAAGGTCGCCAAGGTCACCTGGGACCAGGTCCGCGAGATCGCGAAGACCAAGGAGACCGACCTCAACGCGCACGACATCGACCAGGCCGCGAAGATCATCGCCGGCACCGCCCGCTCGATGGGCATCACGGTCGAGTAATTGCTTCGGCCTCGCCGAAGCAAAACCAGTGGGAGAGCCAGGTGCTGGCTCGTCACCACACTGATCCACTGACTTACTAAGGACAGAAGCATGACCAAGCACAGCAAGGCCTACCGCCAGGCCGCCGAGCTGATCGACAAGGCGCGTCTGTACGCGCCGCTCGAGGCCGTGAAGCTGGCGAAGGAGACCTCCAAGACGAAGATGGACGCGACCGTCGAGGTCGCGATGCGTCTCGGGGTCGACCCGCGCAAGGCCGACCAGATGGTCCGCGGCACCGTGAACCTGCCGCACGGCACCGGTAAGACCGCCCGCGTCATTGTTTTCGCCGTCGGCGACAAGGCCGCTGAGGCCGAAGCCGCCGGCGCGGACGCGGTCGGCACCGACGAACTGATCGAGCGCATCCAGGGTGGCTGGCTCGACTTCGACGCCGCGATCGCGACGCCGGACCAGATGGCCAAGGTGGGCCGCATCGCCCGCATCCTCGGCCCGCGCGGCCTCATGCCGAACCCGAAGACCGGCACGGTGACCCCCGCGGTCGAGAAGGCCGTGAAGGACATCAAGGGCGGCAAGATCAACTTCCGCGTCGACAAGCAGGCGAACCTGCACCTGGTGATCGGCAAGGCGTCGTTCGACACCGAGAAGCTGGTGGAGAACTACGCGGCCGCGCTGGACGAGATCCTGCGCGCCAAGCCGTCGTCGGCGAAGGGCCGCTACGTCAAGAAGATCACCTTCACCACGACGATGGGCCCGGGCATCCCGGTCGACCCGGCGCGGACCCGCAACCTCCTCTCCGAGGAAGCCGCGGTCTGAGTCGCACATCACGCGAAAGGGTGGTCACGCTTCGTGCGTGACCACCCTTTTTTCGTGTCTCATGGACGTATGCCAACGACGTTCCTCGCCCCCGACGGGCTCCAGCTGAGCTACACGGTCTGGGAGGGCGACGGACGGCACCGGCGGCCCGTCGTGCTGCACCACGGTTTCGCCGCCGATTCCCAGGTGAACTGGGTCAATCCCGGAGTCGTGGACGCACTGGTCAAGGCCGGGTTCACGGTGATCGCACTGGACGCGCGCGGACACGGCGAGTCGGAGAAACCGCACGACCCGGTGGCCTACGGCGAGGACATCATGGCCGCGGACCTGACCGCGCTGTTCGACGAACTCGGCCTGGACGAGGTGTGCCTGGCGGGCTATTCGATGGGCGCGATCGTCTCGCTGCTGGTGGCTACGAGTGACCGGCGAGTCCGCTGCCTCGCCGTCGGCGGCGTCGGCGCGGGAATCGTGGACTTCGGCGGGGTGGACGCCCGGGTCATCAACCGCAGCCAGATCGCGGACGGACTGCTGGCCGAGGACCGGTCGCAGGTGCCCCCGGCGGCCCGCCCGTTCCGCCGCCTGGCCCGCCGCGCGGGCGCGGACGTCGAAGCACTGGCCGCGGTCATGCACGCGACCCCGCACGGCCCGATGCGACTCACGAACCTGTCGGCGGCGACGCTGATCCTGGCCGGGGAGTCGGACGAACTGGCGACCCAGCCGGAACGCCTCGCCGCGGGAATCGCGGGCGCGCGGTTGGTGCGGGTGCCGGGGAACCACATGGAAGCGGTGGCACACCCGGCTTTCGCGGCGTCGTTGGTGGACTTCTTCGCGTACTCGGACACGGGGGAGACCCGGTTGCCGATCAGCTCGCCTGCCTGACGGTCAGCCCGGGGTGGAGGTCGCCGTCGGTGGCGTGCACTTTTCGGGTCCGCGTTTATGCCCGACGATCAGCCACTGTCCTTTTTCGACCTGCTTGACGGTGAAGTCGCCGAGAGCCGGGCCGCCGGTGATCGCGAAGTCGCACGACTTGATCACCACGTCCTCGCCCGGCGGCCATCCGGAGCGCTTCGAGATCGACTCGGCGTAGGCGTCGACTGAACCGGGTGCCCGGTCAAGCCGGTCGTGCAGGCCCTGCACCGCGACGGCGCAGTCCGTGAAACCGAGATCGGTCGCGAACTTCTGTTGCGTTGCCTGGTCGAAAAGGCCGCAAACGTGGTCGACCATGCTCTTCGGCCCGGGGCCGTGCTGAGCGATCCCGTCGTAGACGCGGCGCACTGATTCATAGGGCGAGGCCGTCGTGAGGATCTGGTTCGTGTGGTAGGTCCCGCCGCCCTCGGCGGCGATCTGGGCCGAGGTTTTGCCGTCGTCGCTGGGGAAGATCTGGTGGTATCCCCAGTTGACCAGGATCCCGAGGATGACCAAGGCGATCACCCAGCCCAGGATCTTCCCGCCGAGCCGCTTCACCCAGCGCGGGACCGGGCGGCGGTTCTTCGGCGGTTCTTCGTACTCCGTCAGCGCGCCCGGGTGGTTCGGCGGCGCAGGCGGCTGGCCACCGGCCAGCGGTTGCGGCTGGCGGTTTCCGGCCGGGACCAGACCAGCGTCGGGTGCCGGAGTCGGTTCGGCGCCCTGCTGGGACTGGGTGAACCGCAGGTACTCCTGGAACCGCTGGAATTCCTGGAACTGGCGCAGTTGCTCCGGATCCAGCTGAGGCTCGCTCGCCGCTGGTTGCGCGGGAGTGCGCGGCGCGACCTCGGCCCCGCCGGGCTGGGGCAACGCAGGCGGTTGCGCGGGCGGTTGTGTCGAGGATCCGCCCGAACCGGGAGAGGGGGTTTCTTCCGGCTTTCCGTGATCACGCTGTTCCGCCACGTCACCAATGATGCCCGCTCCGGCGCGATTTCCCGAGACTGCCCCGGTTCTCGCAGTTCAGCAAGGGGGTGCCCGCGAACGGCGAACAACCCTCCCGTATGCTGGTCGACGGTTCTACCAAAGACCGCTGGTTCTCTCCGGATTCCCGGGGAGCGAAGGTTCGCCCGCAACGGCGACGGCCCGCGCAGGAGGAACGAGGCTTTCACCCCAGTCTTCATGGCTGGGCAACGCCCCGCGTCTGACTGCGCGTGGGCGTTTTTTCGTTCGGGGGCGCCTCCGCCGAAGCCAGTGGTGACACTAGCCAAGAGAGGAGGCGACCATGGCGAAGCCCGACAAGGTGGCGGCCGTCGCCGAGATCGCGGAGAGTTTCCGCAGCAGCTCGGCCACCGTCGTTACCGAGTACACCGGCCTCTCCGTGACTCAGCTGTCCCAGCTGCGCCGCGCTCTCGGCACCAGTGCCAAGTACCGGGTCGCGAAGAACACCCTCGTCAAGCGTGCCGCTGAGGACGCCGGCCTCGAGGGGATCGAGGACCTGTTCGTCGGCCCGACCGCGATCGCTTTTGTGCACGGCGAGGCAGTCGACGCCGCGAAGGCGCTTCGCGACTTCGCGAAGGAAAACAACGCGCTTGTCATCAAGGGCGGCTACATGGACGGCAAGTCGCTGTCCGTGGACGAGATCACCAAGATCGCCGATCTCGACAGCCGCGAGGTGCTGCTCTCCAAGGCGGCGGGCGCGTTCAAGGCGAAGCTTTCCCAGGCCGCGGCGCTGTTCCAGGCGCCTGCGTCCCAGGTTGCCCGCCTGGCTGCCGCGCTGGAGGAGAAGCAGCGCAACGCCACCGGTACCGAAGCAGCCGAAGCACCCGCCGAGAGCTGAACCACCCCACCCCCCGAACGTCTCGTTCGTTTTTCTGAGAGGAAGCCATCATGGCGAAGCTGAGCACCGCCGAGCTGATCGACGCCTTCAAGGAGCTGACCCTTCTTGAGCTGTCCGAGTTCGTGAAGGAATTCGAAGAGGTCTTCGACGTCACCGCCGCCGCCCCGGCCGCCGTCGTCGCCGCCGCCCCGGGCGCCGCGCCCGCCGAGGCCGCTGCGGAGCAGGACGAGTTCGACGTCATCCTCGACTCGGCCGGCGACAAGAAGATCCAGGTCATCAAGGTCGTCCGCGAGGTCGTCTCCGGTCTGGGCCTGAAGGAGGCCAAGGAGCTGGTCGAGGCCGCTCCGAAGGCGCTCCTGGAGAAGGTCGACAAGGAGGCCGCCGAGGCCGCCAAGGAGAAGCTCGAGGCCGCTGGCGCCAAGATCTCCATCAAGTGATCCCGGGCGCGCAAGCGCCTGTTGCACCACCTCGAAAGGGGCGGACACCCGACACGGGTGCCCGCCCCTTTCGCTGTCCGGACAAAAAAGACGCACAGTCGCCGAGCCGGTCCCGCGACACCCTCGTTCAGGCGAACAAACCGTGCGTCCGGCGACGCCGGGTCACCCCCTGTTTGCCGCGTTTCCGCCGGTTAACCCGTCAGGGTGAGCGGAAGTCGGCCATCTGGATCTGCGCTCGAACGTGACGTGCACTACCGTGCTGCCAGCGGTCGCCGTACTGGATCCCCGTCGCGTGAGGTGTGCACGGGGGCTGGCCAGAGAACAAAACTGGTGAGTAACCTGTTCGCGCTCAGCTCGTTGCACCTGGTTGAAGCGGAGTTCGCCGCGCGAGCTCCGCCGCTGCCAGCGGTGACGGGGCGGCGGTGCGCGACGACGCGGAACAGCTCCTGGAGGTGCGATGGGTGCCGAGGTGGTCATCGAAGGTCTGACGAAGTCCTTCGGAAAGCAGACCATCTGGCGGGACGTGACGCTGACCCTGCCTCCCGGCGAGGTCTCGGCGATGCTCGGCCCGTCCGGAACCGGCAAGTCCGTGTTCCTGAAGTCGATGATCGGCCTGCTCAAGCCGGACCGCGGACGGTGCGTCATCAACGGCGTCGACATCGTCACCTGCTCCGAGCACAAGCTGTACGAGATCCGGAAGCTCTTCGGCGTCCTGTTCCAGGACGGCGCGCTGTTCGGCTCGATGAACCTCTTCGACAACGTGGCTTTCCCGCTGCGGGAGCACACGAAGAAGTCCGAGACCGAGATCCGCCGCATCGTGCTCGAGAAGCTCGAGATCACCGGTCTGGCCGGCGCGGACAAGAAGCTCCCCGGCGAGATCTCCGGCGGTATGCGCAAGCGCGCCGGCCTCGCCCGCGCCCTCGTGCTGGACCCGGAGATCATCCTGGTCGACGAGCCGGACTCCGGTCTCGACCCGGTCCGCACGACCTACATCTCGCAGCTCTTCCTGGACGTCAACGCCCAGATCGACGCGACGTTCCTGATCGTGTCGCACAACATCAACCTCGCCCGCACGGTGCCGGACAACCTCGGCATGCTGTTCCGCAAGGAACTCGTCATGTTCGGCCCGCGCGAGGTGCTGCTGACCAGCGACGAACCGGTGGTCGAGCAGTTCCTCAACGGCCGCAAGCTCGGCCCGATCGGCATGTCCGAGGAGAAGGACAGCGCCCAGATGGCCCGCGAGCAGGCCGAGGCCGAGGCGGGCCACGGCGACGTGCTCAACGAGGACGTGCGCGGCGTGGTGCCGCAGATGCAGGTCAGCCCGGGCGTGCCGGAGCGGGCCGGGGCGAAGCGGCGGATGGACCGCGTCATGCGGATCCTGCACACGCTCCCGCCGAGCGCGCAGGAGGGGATCATCGAATCCCTGACGCCCGAGCAGCAGCGGCACTACAACGTGCGGCCCAACCCCGGTGCCTTCCACCACCAGCCAGGTCCCGAGGACACCCAGCAGCTGCCTCCGGTCAGCTCTCCGGGTCCAGTGCCCAACCAGCACCAGGGACAGCTCCCCGCCGACCAGGTCGCGCGCATCCCCGGCGCCGCCGACCGCCGGTCGCCCCGGCACGGGCAGGGTGGCGCGTGACCACCAGCACGGCCAAGATCCCCGGCTACGGAATGCTGCGGGAGACCGGGAACCTGTTCGCGCTCGGCCTCGACATCATCCGCGGCATCTTCCAGCGCCCGTTCCAGTTCCGCGAGTTCATCCAGCAGGCCTGGTTCGTCGCGAGCGTGACGATCCTGCCGACCGCGCTCGTCGCGATCCCGTTCGGCGCGGTCATCTCGCTGCAGTTCGGCGCGCTCGCCCGCCAGCTCGGCGCGCAGTCCTACACCGGTGCCGGTTCGGTGCTGGCGACCGTGCAGCAGGCCAGTCCGCTGGTCACCGCGCTGCTGGTGGCCGGCGCGGGCGGCAGCGCGGTCTGTGCGGACATCGGCGCGCGGACCATCCGCGAGGAGATCGACGCGATGGAGGTGCTGGGCGTCTCCGCGGTCCAGCGCCTGATCGTGCCCCGCACGCTCGCCATGATGCTCGTCGCGCTCCTGCTCAACGGCATGGTCAGCGTCATCGGCGTGCTCGGCGGCTACTTCTTCAACGTCGTGCTCCAGGGCGGCACCCCTGGCGCGTACCTGTCCAGCTTCTCCGCGCTCGCGCAGCTGCCCGACCTCTGGGTCGGCGAGATCAAGGCGCTGATCTTCGGCTTCATCGCGGCGGTCGTGGCGGCTTACCGCGGCCTGCACCCGAGCGGCGGCCCGAAGGGCGTCGGCGACGCGGTGAACCAGTCGGTGGTCATCACGTTCCTGCTGCTCTTCGTCGTGAACTTCGTGATCACGCTGATCTACCTGCAGCTCGTGCCCGGAAAGCTGGACTGATCATGACGTTCCTCTCGGGGGCGAAGCGGATCGCCAACCGCCCGCTGGAGACCCTGGACACGCTCGGCGACCAGATGTCGTTCTACGGCAGGGCTCTGCTGTGGACGCCGCGCACGCTGCGCCGCTACACCAAGGAAGTGCTGCGGCTGCTGGCCGAGGTGAGCTTCGGTTCCGGCTCGCTCGCGGTCATCGGCGGCACGGTCGGCGTGATGGTCGGCCTGACGCTGTTCACTGGTGTCCTCGTCGGCCTCCAGGGCTACTCGGCGCTGAACTCGATCGGCACGTCGGCCTTCACCGGCTTCCTCACCGCGTTCTTCAACACCCGCGAGATCGCGCCGCTGGTCGCCGGGCTGGCGCTGTCGGCGACGGTCGGCGCGGGCTTCACCGCGCAGCTCGGCGCGATGCGGATCTCCGAGGAGATCGACGCCCTCGAGGTGATGGGCGTGCCGAGCCTCCCGTACCTGGTGACCACGCGGATCATCGCCGGGTTCGTGGCCGTGATCCCGCTGTACGTGATCGGCCTGTTGAGCTCGTACCTCGCCTCGCGGCTGGTCGTTATCTATATCTACGGACAATCCGCGGGTACCTACGACCATTACTTCGACCTGTTCCTACCACCGCAAGACGTGCTCTATTCGTTCATCAAGGTGCTGATCTTCAGCGTTTTGATCATTCTTTCGCACTGCTACTTCGGGTACCGGGCCAGCGGCGGGCCCGCCGGGGTGGGCGTGGCCGTCGGCCGCGCGGTGCGGCTTTCCATCGTCACGGTTTCGGTCGTGAACTTCTTCATCGGTTTCGCGATTTGGGGAACCGACGTCACGGTGAGGATTGCGGGATGACCACACTACGGCGCAGGTTGCTCGGCCTGCTGCTGGTGGCGGTGCTCGTCGGCGGGATCGCGCTCAGCATCGCGATGTACGACAAGGCGTTCAGCAAGTTCGTCACCGTGAAGCTCGACGCGGGCCACATCGGCAACCAGCTGCTCAAGCAGTCGGACGTGAAGGTCCGCGGTTTGATCGTCGGTTCGGTGCAGGACATCAAGGCCACCGAGAACGGCGCGGAACTGACGCTGGCGATGGATCCGGAGTCGGTGAAGCTGATTCCGGAGAACGTGTCCGCGCGATTCCTTCCCAAGACGTTGTTCGGCGAACGCTATGTGTCGCTGCAGATTCCGCAGGACCCGTCGAGCAAGACGCTTTCCCAGGGCGACGTGATCACCCAGGACCGCACTTCCGGCGCGGTCGAACTGGACCAGGCGCTCGAACACCTGATGCCGGTGCTGCAGGCGGTGCAGCCGCAGAAGCTGTCCAGCACGCTCACCGCGATCTCGACCGCGCTGCAGGGCCGCGGCAAGCCGCTCGGCGAAACGCTTTCGCAGCTCGGCCAGTACATCGGCGAGCTGAACCCGCACGAGCCGGAGCTGCAGCACAACCTCCAGGCGCTCGCGGAGTTCTCCGGCCACCTGAGCAACGCGACGCCGGATCTGGTGCAGAGCCTGGACAACCTGAGCACGACCACCCGCACCGTGGTCGCCGAGCAGGCGAACCTGTCGAGCCTCTACGGCAACCTCACCACCGCGTCGCAGGACCTGCAGTCGTTCCTCGAGGCGAACTCGCAGAACCTGATCAGCCTCGCCAGCACCGCGCGCCCGACCGCTGAGCTGCTCGCCAAGTACTCGCCGGAATACCCGTGCGTGCTGAAGCAGATGGCGAAGGTCGTGCCGGTCGCGGACGCGGCGCTGGGCAAGTACAACGGCAAGCCCGGCCTGAACGCGACCATCGAGGTCGTCGTCAACCGCGGGCCGTACAAGCCGGGCGAGGAACCGCGGTTCGAGGACAAGCGCGGCCCGCGCTGCTACGACCTCAACCCCGCGCCGGACCCGTTCCCGCAGCAACCGCCGGACGGCCCGTTCAAGGACGGCACCAAACAGGGCGCGGCTCCGAAGACCGTGGGCGAGGGCGTCAACCCGGCCAACTTCAAGGCAGACGCGGCCGGGGTCAACGGCGGCGGCACGTCGGGCGGCAACCCGGTCAACACCGCGGCCGAGAACAACTTCCTCGCCGCGCTGGTCAGCCCGGAGATGGGGATTTCGCAGAACCAGTTCCCGGGCTGGGGCTCGCTGCTCGTCGGCCCGCTCTACCGGGGCACGGAGGTGACGGTCAAGTGAGGGGACTCGCCGCACCGCTGATCAAGCTGACGATCTTCGTGGTCGTCACGGTGCTGTTCACGACAGTGCTCGGCATCAGCATCGCGAACATCAACACCACCAGCACGAGCGCCTACTCCGCGCGGTTCACCGACGCCACGCTCCTGCTGCCGAACGACGACGTGCGCATCGCCGGCGTCCGCGTCGGCCAGGTCAAGGACGTGAAGATCGTCGACAAGCGCCAGGCGCAGGTGGACTTCGAGGTCGACTCAGGGCGCAAGCTCCCGGCAGGCGTCACCGCGCAGATCAAGTTCCGCAACCTGGTCGGCCAGCGCTACGTCTCGCTCGGCGAGGGCGACGACACCAGCGGCGCGACGCTCAAGCCGGGCGACACCATCCCGCTCGAGCGCACCACGCCCGCGCTGGACCTGACCGAGCTGTTCAACGGTTTCAAGCCGCTGTTCACCGCTCTGAACCCGGCCGACGTCAACAAGCTGTCGTACGAGGTCATCCAGGTGCTGCAGGGCGAGGGCGGCACGGTGGAAAGCCTGCTGTCGCACACCGCTTCGCTGGCCACCACGATCGCCAACAAGGACCAGGTGATCGGCGAGGTCATCGACAACCTCAACTCGGTCCTCGACACGGTCAACCAGCACACCCCGCAGCTCAACGACCTGATCGTGAAGCTGCAGCAGCTGGTGTCCGGCCTCGCCGCGGACCGCAAGCCGATCGGCGACGCGATCGAGGGGCTGGGCAACCTGGCCAACACGACCGCCGGTCTGCTGACCGACGCGCGGGCTCCGCTGAAGGACGACATCGCCGCTCTGGGCAAGCTCACCACGAACCTGAACCAGAACGAGCCGCTCGTCGAGCACTTCATCCAGTTCATGCCGAAGAAGGTCAGTGCGCTCACCCGCACCGGCGACTACGGCTCGTGGTTCAACTTCTACTCCTGCGAGATGACCGGGACGGTGGGCGTGCCAGGGCTGCTGCCGCCGACGGACTTCACGCTCGCGCCGGTGAACCGGGACAGGTGCAAGCCATGAAGTCCTTCCAGAAACGCAACCCGATCCCGATCGCGCTGGTCGGCATCGCGGTCATGGCGCTCGGCCTCGTCGCCGCCATGAATTCCGAGGACCTGCCGGTGATCGGCGGCGGCACCACCTACAGCGCGGACTTCTCCGAAGCGGCCGGGCTGCAGAAGGACAACGACGTGCGGATCGCGGGCGTGAAGGTCGGCAAGGTGTCCGACATCAAGCTCGACGGCCCGAACGTCAAGGTGTCGTTCAAGGTCAAGGACGCCTGGATGGGCGACAAGACCACGGCGGCGATCAAGATCAAGACGCTGCTCGGCCAGAAGTACCTCGCGCTCGACCCGCAGGGCAACGGCAACCTCGACCCCGGTTCGCCGATCCCGCGCGACCGGACGATGTCGCCGTACGACGTGCTCGACGCGTTCCGCGGCCTGTCGCAGACGGTCGACGCGATCGACACGAACCAGCTGTCGAAGAGCTTCGAGGCGATCACCCAGACGTTCTCGAACACGCCGCAGGACGTGAAGGGCGCGCTGTCCGGGCTGTCGAAGCTGTCGGACACGATCGCCAAGCGCGATTCGCAGCTGGCGAACCTGCTGGCCAACACGCGCCAGGTGTCGCAGACCCTGGTCGACCGGGACGCCGAGGTGCAGAAGCTGATCACCGACGGCAACCAGCTGCTGGACGAGATCGGCAAGCGCGAGCAGGCGATCAAGACGCTGCTCGACGGTTCGAAGCAGCTCTCGACGCAGCTGCAGGGCCTGATCGACGACAACGACGGCCAGCTGAACCCGGTGCTCACCCAGCTCGACCAGCTCACGTCGATGCTGCAGCGCAACCAGGACTCGCTGGCGCAGGGGATCCAGAAGTTCGCGCCGTTCATCCGGGTCTTCAACAACACGATCGGCACCGGGCACTGGTTCGACAACTACATCTGCGGCCTGGTGCTTCCTTCGGTCGGCCCGCTCAATCCGGAGGGGTGCAACTCCAAATGACCGACACCCGCTTCGGCCAGTCGCTCACCCGCGGCTTCACGATCGCGATCGTCCTCGCGCTCGTGGTCGCGGGCGCGCTCTGGTGGACGTTGAAGGACGCCGGCCGCAACCACCTGACCGCGTACTTCTCCGGCGCCGTCGGCCTTTACGAGGGCAACAGCGTCCGGATGCTCGGCGTGGACATGGGCACGGTGACCAAGATCCAGCCGATGGGCAACCAGGTCCGGGTCGACCTCGAATACGACCGCTCGGTCGCGGTGCCCGCCGACGCGAAGGCGGTCATCGTGTCGCCGTCGCTGGTCAGCGACCGCTACGTCCAGCTCGCCCCGGCCTACACCGGCGGCCCGCGCATCTCCGACGGCGCGACGATCGGCCTCGACCGCACCGAGGTTCCGCTGGAGGTCGACCAGCTCGCCGCCAGCCTCGCCAAGGTCAGCGAGACGCTCGGACCGAACGGGGCCAACAAGAACGGCTCGCTCTCGGACCTGCTGAACACCGCCGCGAACAACCTCGACGGCAACGGCAAGGCGCTGCACGACACGATCACCAAGCTCGGGCAGGCGTCCGGAACGCTGGCGGACAACAAGGACGACCTCTTCCAGACGGTGCAGAACCTCGGCAAGTTCTCCCAGTCGCTCGCCAACAGCGACGGGCAGGTGCGCCAGTTCGAGAGCCAGCTCGCCGACGTGAGCGGATTCCTCGCCGGGGAGAAGGACAATCTCGCCCAGACCGTGCAGCAGCTCGGCACCACGCTGCAGTCGGTGCAGGGCTTCATCGAACGCAACCGCGGCCGGTTGAAGTCCAATGTGGACAAACTGGCCAGCGTGACCAAGGTGCTGGTGGACCAGCGCAGCTCGCTCGCCGAGATCCTCGACGTCGCGCCGGTCGCGCTGTCCAACATCGTCGGCGTCTACAACGGCTCGTCCGGCACGCTCGACACGCGGCCGAACCTCAACGAGCTGACCCAGCCGCCGCTGGTGATGGTCTGCAGCCTGCTCAAGCAGACCTCGGTGACCAAGCAGCTGCTCGGCAACGCCTGCGACGGCATCGCCAAGGTGGTCGACGGCGTGGTTCCGCTGCCGTCCACCGCGCAGGTCATCCAGGCGATGCAGAACGGCCAGCTGCCGCCGCTGCCGCTCCCGCTGCAGGGCCAGGTCTACGGGACGCAGGGGAGCTGACGTGAAGCGACTGACGAAGTTCGCCGCGGGCGGAGCGCTCGCCACGGTGTCCGCGCTCGTGCTGAGCGGCTGCGCGTTCAACGGCGTCTACGACGTCCCGCTGCCCGGCGGGGCCGACCTCGGCAGCCACCCGTACACGCTGAAGATCCAGTTCAAGGACGTGCTCGACCTCGTCCCGCAGTCCGGGGTGAAGGTCAACGAGGTGCCGGTCGGGCAGGTCAAGTCGATCGGGCTGACGCCGGACGGCTGGCACGCCGAGGTGACCGTCGAGGTCAACGGGGACGTCAAGCTGCCAGCCAACGCGATGGCCAACGTGAAGCAGTCGAGCCTGCTCGGCGAGAAGTACGTCGAGCTGGCTTCGCCGGGCGGCGACGAGGCGACCGGGCAGCTGGCGAACGGGGCGACCATCCCGCTCGCGCGCACCGGCCGCGACGTCCAGGTCGAGGAGGTGCTCGGCGCGCTGTCCCTGCTGCTCAACGGCGGCGGCGTGGAGCAGCTCAACACGATCACCAAGGAACTCAACAACGCCACCGCCGGCCGCGAGCCGGACATCAAGGCGCTGCTGGCCAACGCGAACGAGCTGGTCACCAACCTCGACAACCAGTCGGCCAACATCACCCGCGCGCTCGACGGCCTCAACCGGCTGTCCATGACGCTGCGGGACCAGAAGGACAAGCTGGTCGGCGCGGTCGACAACCTCGGGCCCGGGCTCGGGGTGCTGGAGCAGCAGCGCGGCCAGCTGGTGACCATGCTGAACGCGCTCAACAACCTCTCCGGCGTCGCGACCGACACGGTCAACAAGAGCAAGGCGGACCTGGTCGCCGACCTCAAGGCGCTCACGCCGACGCTGCAGAAGCTCGGCGAGGCGGGCAGCGACCTGCCGAAGGCGCTGGAGATCCTGCTGACCTATCCGTTCACCGACCAGGCCTACAACGACGTCAAGGGCGACTACTTCAACCTGTTCGCCAAGGTCGACCTGAACCTCAAGGACGTCATCGACAACCTCGGCCGCAGCAGGCAGAACGGGCTCAACGGGCTCATTCCCGCGCCGGGGCTGACCGGCGGCGTCGAAGGCTCGCCCGCGAACCAGCCGCCGCCGCTGTCGTTCCCGGGCAGCCAGCCCGCGCAGCAACAGCAGGCTCCGTCCTCGACCGGCGGCCAGGGCGGCGGGCAGCCGTCGCAGAGCGGGTTGTCCGGCCTGTTCGGGGTGCTTTCCGGAGGTGCTGGCTGATGTTGCTGCGCAGGACGAAAATCCAGCTGGTGGCCTTCGCCATCATCTCGGTCGTGGCCATCGTGTACGCGCTGATCCGGTTCGCCGGCCTCGGCACGGTGTTCGGCAGCAACGGGTACACGGTCAAGCTGCAGCTCAACGAATCCGGCGGGATCTTCACCAACGCCGAGGTCACCTACCGCGGCTTCAACGTCGGCCGCGTCGGGCAGCTGCGGCTGACCCAGAGCGGGCTCGAGGCCGACCTGAACATCGACCCGTCGGCCCCGCGCGTGCCCGCCGACCTCGACGCGGTCGTCGCCAACCGGTCCGCGGTCGGCGAGCAGTACGTCGACCTGCGGCCGAAGAACGACCAAGGCCCGTACCTCGCGAGCGGTTCGGTGATCCCGGCCGCCCGCACGAGCACCCCGGTCAGCACCGACCGGCTGCTCGGCGATCTCGACTCGCTGTCGGCCTCGGTGCCGACCGACGCGCTGCGGAAGGTCGTCGACGAGTCCTACGACGCGTTCCGCGGCACCGGCGGCGACCTGCAGAAGCTGCTCGACACCGCGCGCAGCTTCACCACCACCGCGCAGCAGTACCTGCCGCAGACCGTGCAGCTGCTGCAGGCAGGCGGCCAGGTGCTGGACACGCAGAACGACGAGGCGTCGAACTTCGCGTCCTTCTCCAAGAGCCTCAACCAGCTCAGCGGGACGCTCAAGAACTCCGACGGCGACCTGCGCAAGCTGATCGGCGTCACCCCGCAGGTGGCGACCCAGATCAGCCAGGTGCTCAAGGAGACCGGGCCCGGCCTCGGCGCGCTGACCGCGAACCTGCTGACGACGGCCAACCTGACCGTGACCCGGCTGGACGGCCTCGAACAGGGCCTGGTGACCTATCCGGCACTGGCGGCCGCCGCGCCGTCGGTGGCCCCCGGCGACGGGACCGCGCACCTCGGCCTGGTGCTGAACCTGTTCAACCCGCCGTCGTGCACGAAGGGCTATCTGCCCTACAGCCAGTACCGTCCGGGTTCGGACACCTCGCCCCGGCCCGAGGACGACAAGGCCTACTGTGCCGAGCCGAAGGGCAGCCCGATCAACGTCCGGGGTTCCCAGAACGCGCCGTACAACGGCGTGCCGGTGCAGCCGTCGCAGCAGGACATCGCGGCGAACCAGAACCGGCCGGCGCAGCAGCTGCAGGAGCAGCGCGACGCTCAGGTGCCGGGCGTAGTCGGCAGCCCCGGGGTGTCCCTGAACAGCATGGGCTCGCTGCTGGGACTCGGCTGACCGGGATTTGATGACTGTTACCTACTCTGGAGTGTTATGAGTGCCGAGCACGCGGTCGCCGAGGAAGAGGTGACCGCTGATACGCCCGAACCGGCAACGGCGGTGGCGGCGAAGGAAAAGTGGACGCTTCCCGGATCGCCGCGGGTGTGGCTGTTCGGATCCGGGGCGTTCGCTCTCGCCGCGCTGGTGGTGGCGATCGTGTTCGGGATCATGTGGCTGGTCGCGGAGATGGACGGCGACCGGGGTCTGGCTTCGGCGCGCGACGACGTGCTCAAGGACGGCGCCGCCGCGGTGCTGGCCTACACCCAGGTCGACTACCAGCACCTGGACACGTACTTCCAGCAGCAGAAGGACGTCTCCAGCGACGACATGGCCAAGCAGATCGAGCAGGCCCAGCCGAACTACTCGAAGGCGCTGACCGACCAGAAGGTCAAGGTCACCACCACGATCCAGGACATCGCGGTCGAGGAGCTCAACGACCACGACGGCAAGGCCAGCTTCCTGGCCGCGATCAGCACGGACACCTCGGCGGGCGGGAAGAACGCCACCAAGGCGCTGCGGCTCGAGGTCCAGATGACCCGGGTCGACGGCAAGTGGAAGCTGTCCGGGATCGACCAAGTGCCGCTCGTCGCCGCCGGCAAGTAGCTTCACCCGCAGATCGGAGTTCCGCAGTGCCCCCCTCCCGTCGCCAGCCACCGCGCAGCAGCAGCAGCACGCCACCGGCTCGCAAGCCGAAGGTCGCCGGGCTGCGCAAGCCGTCGGACCCGGCGGCGCCGGCGGCCTCGCCCAAGCCGCGCCCCCGGCCGCGGCCGCTCCCCGACGCGGATCCGGCCGAGGTGACCCAGGAGCTGCGGATTCCCCGCGGCGGCCTGGTGCGCCCGGCCGACCCTGAGCCCGCTTCGACCGAGACCGAGCCTGCTTCGGCCGAGGTCGCGGAGACCCCTGTCGAGGAAGACGCCGCCGAGGTCTCCGGGGTAACCAAGGAAGCCCCGGCCGAAGAGGTCGACGCGCTCACCGGCGAGACCGTCGAGGACGAGAAACCGGCCCGGCCGAGCCCGCGGCGCAAGAAGCGCGACACCGGCTCGGAGAAGCCCTCGGACGTCGAGGAAGCCGAGACCAAGGCCCGGGCGGAGGAAGCCGCCGAGGTACCGGCTCAGCGGTCCGTGGTCAGCCGCAACACCGTGCGCGTCGCACTGCTGCTGGTGGTCGGGCTGGCACTGGTCGCCGCGGCGGTCATCTTCCAGGTCAAGGGCTCGGACGCGGCCGATTCGACGAGCAACCGCGCGGTGCTCGACGTGGCGAAGACCGCACAGGTCAAGGACCAGGTCTCGAAGGCTATCGAGACGCTGTTCTCCTACGACTTCAACAACATCAAGAAGACCGAGGACGCGGCCAACCAGCTGCTCGCCACCGACCAGGTCAAGACGAGCTACAACGCGCTGATGGGCCAGGTCAAGAAGCTGGCTCCGGAGCAGAAGGTGGTCGTGACCTGCAAGGTCACCCGCAGCGCGGTGATCCGGCTGAACGGCGACCTCGCCAGGGTGATGCTGTTCATCGACCAGACGTCGACGCGCGCGGACACGAAGCAGACCGCCGCGGGCACGGCGCAGATGCACGTGGACGCCCAGCTGCAGGGCAACACGTGGAAGATCACCGACATGGACACCTACAAGGCCGCCGCACCGGCCGCCGGCGCCCCCGCGCCGTCCGCGCCCGCTTCGGCTCCGCCGTCGAAGTAAGCGTCCTGAGCAGTCGTCACGGCCCGTTCCCGGAACCTCCGGGGGCGGGCCGTTGTCGTGTCAGCGTCCGGAACGCCGTCCGAAGCGGCTCCTTCAGCTCATCCGGGCTCTCCGGCGGCTCTAGGGCCTCCGAGCCGGTCGCAGCCAGCCGGTCCAGCAGAGCGACCGTGAGACCGTCCAATTCGGCCCGCAGCACCGATAGGTCGGGACCGCCCTCGGGCAGGTCGCCGGGATGTGCGCTCCAGCGCGTGAAGAGCCGATGCTGGACCTGCTTGCTGGCGGTGATCTGATCCGAGAGGAACCCGGCGGCGAGATCCGGGTCGAGGCCGATTTCGCGGGCAAGCACCCGGACGTGGGCCAGCTCCCGCTGCTCGCGGACGGGATCGTCGACCGGCCGCCCGGCCCCGAACTTCGCGGCGGCGACCTGTTCGCTGATCGCCAGCCTGCGCAGGACCAGGTCGGGAAGCGACGCGTCGGGTCCGGGCATCGTGCGCACCTCCGGGAGTTCGGGCCCGCCCAGTTGATCACCGTGCCGCGTCCGTTGCCAAGCGTCGCTTCCAGGCGTGCGCAACCCCCAATGCCAGGAACTCAAGGCGGCGTTGCGGGTGCGTTCGAGCCGCGTCCGCCCAGGTCGAAGGTCTCGCCTGGCCTGGGACGCGGGACGTGCGGTCCGTGAGGGCCACCCTGAGGGAATCTGATTCCCTCAGGGTTCCCCTCACGGACCTCAAGACACGGCCAGACGGGGATGAATCGGCGCGGCTTAAGTCCCTGGCATTGGTGCGCAACCCCTGTCCGGGGGACCCGGAATCGGGTGCCGAGCTGCCCGAAGTTCCCCGGTTTTCGTCCGCCGCGAAGCACCCGGCCGCTCGCGGAATGTGATCCATCCCGCGCCCGCCGCGCCGATGCGGAAACCGCCGCCGAAACCGGGCGCAGGCCGCCCACCTGCGTCGCTGTCCGGCCGACCTGCGCGGCCGTCCCGGAGTACCCGGCGGTAACCGGGACCGCGGCCGGATCGGTCACCCTGTGCTGTCCGGGTTCGACGCTGCGCCAACCGGCGGGAGAGCCGCGCGGCATCTTGACTCCAAAGCCGCGTGGGTTCACGCTTACTGCCAACGGTCACGGCCGGGGAACGCGAACCTTGCGGGAGGGGCGCGAAAACCCGGGCGAACCGGGAGCCGGAAGGACGCAGTGAGGCTCAGGGAGACGCACTGCCCCAAGGTGACGCGATGCAGGCTGGGCCCCGTCGGGAGTGCCCCCTGGACAGACCGCGTCATCGGGGCTAGACTGCTTCTTTGCGCTGCCCTCTTTCAGGCTGCCCGGAGCCGGTAGTTAGGATAGTGGGCACACGGCACCCCTGACAGTCCGCGACAGCTGTTGCCATCGCGGCTGCTCACCGCTCATTGTCCCCGGAAGGACGCATCTTGGCAGTCTCTCCCGCGAACCAGGCCACTGCTGCGACCACCTCGGCTGAATCCCGCGCGCAGGCCACGGGAATCCCCGGAGCGCCCAAGCGGGTCTCCTTCGCGAAGATCCGCGAGCCACTCTCCACCCCGAACCTGCTTGACGTCCAGATCCAGTCGTTCCAGTGGTTCACCGGCAACGAGGCGTGGTTCGAGCGCCGCGTCAACGAAGGCGAAGAAAACCCGGTCGGCGGTCTGGAAGAGGTCCTCAACGAGATCTCGCCGATCGAGGACTTCTCGGGCTCGATGTCCCTGTCCTTCTCCGCTCCGCGCTTCGACGAGGTCAAGGCCTCGATCGAGGAGTGCAAGGACAAGGACATGACGTACGCGGCCCCGCTGTTCGTCACCGCCGAGTTCGTCAACAACAACACTGGCGAGATCAAGAGCCAGACGGTCTTCCTGGGCGACTTCCCGGTGATGACCGACAAGGGCACCTTCATCATCAACGGCACCGAGCGGGTCGTCGTGTCCCAGCTGGTGCGTTCTCCGGGCGTGTACTTCGACAGCAGTGTCGACAAGACGACCGACAAGGACGTCTTCAGCGTGCGCGTGATCCCGAGCCGCGGCGCGTGGCTCGAGTTCGACGTGGACAAGCGCGACACCGTCGGCGTCCGCATCGACCGCAAGCGCCGCCAGCCGGTCACCGTGCTGCTGAAGGCGCTCGGCTGGTCCACCGAGGCGATCCGCGAGCGCTTCTCGTTCTCCGAGACGCTGCTGGCCACCCTCGAGAAGGACCACACCGCGGGCACCGACGAGGCGCTGCTCGACATCTACCGCAAGCTGCGCCCGGGCGAACCGCCCACGAAGGAGAGCGCGCAGACGCTGCTGGAGAACCTGTTCTTCAAGCCGAAGCGCTACGACCTGGCCAAGGTCGGCCGCTACAAGGTCAACAAGAAGCTGGGCCTCGACACCCCGTACGAGACCGGCACGCTGACCGAAGAGGACATCGTCTCGGCCATCGAGTACCTGGTCCGGCTGCACGCCGGCGAGGACAAGATGACGAGCTCCGCCGGCGTCGAGGTGCCGGTCGAGACCGACGACATCGACCACTTCGGCAACCGCCGCCTGCGCACCGTCGGCGAGCTGATCCAGAACCAGATCCGGGTCGGCCTCTCCCGCACCGAGCGCGTCGTGCGCGAGCGCATGACCACGCAGGACGTCGAGGCGATCACGCCGCAGACCCTGATCAACATCCGCCCGATCGGCGCGGCGATCAAGGAGTTCTTCGGCACCTCGCAGCTGTCGCAGTTCATGGACCAGAACAACCCGCTGTCGGGCCTGACGCACAAGCGTCGTCTTTCGGCCCTCGGCCCGGGCGGTCTGTCCCGTGAGCGCGCCGGCATGGAGGTCCGCGACGTCCACCCGTCGCACTACGGCCGGATGTGCCCGATCGAGACGCCGGAAGGCCCGAACATCGGCCTGATCGGCTCGCTGTGCTCCTACGCGCGGGTCAACCCGTTCGGCTTCATCGAGACGCCGTACCGCAAAGTCGTCGAGGGCCAGGTCACCGACCAGGTCGACTACCTGACCGCGGACGAGGAAGACCGTTACGTCAAGGCGCAGGCCAACGCGCCGCTGACCGACGACGGGCACTTCGAGGAAGAGAAGGTCCTCGGCCGCCGCAAGGGCGGCGAGGTCGAGCTGATCGACCCGCTCGAGATCGACTACATGGACGTGTCGCCGCGGCAGATGGTCTCCGTCGCCACCGCGATGATCCCGTTCCTGGAGCACGACGACGCGAACCGCGCGCTGATGGGCGCGAACATGCAGCGGCAGGCTGTTCCGCTGCTGCGCAACCAGGCTCCGTACGTGGGCACCGGCGTGGAGCTGCGCGCCGCGGTCGACGCCGGGGACGTCCTGGTCGCCGAGCAGGCCGGCGTGGTCGAGGAGCTGTCCGCGGACATCATCACGATCATGCACGACGACGGCACGCGGAAGAGCTACGGACTGTACAAGTTCCGCCGCTCCAACCACGGCACGTGCTTCAACCACCGGCCGATCGTCAACGAGGGCGACCGGGTCGAGCAGGGCCAGGTCATCGCCGACGGCCCGTCCACCGAGAACGGTGAGATGGCGCTCGGCAAGAACCTCCTCGTCGCGGTCATGCCGTGGGAGGGCCACAACTACGAGGACGCGATCATCCTCTCCGAGCGCCTGGTGCAGGACGACGTGCTGACGTCGATCCACATCGAGGAGCACGAGATCGACGCCCGCGACACCAAGCTGGGCGCCGAGGAGATCACCCGGGACATCCCGAACGTCTCCGAGGAGGTGCTGGCCGACCTCGACGAGCGCGGCATCATCCGCATCGGAGCCGAGGTCCGCGACGGCGACATCCTGGTCGGCAAGGTCACGCCGAAGGGCGAGACCGAGCTGACCCCGGAGGAGCGCCTGCTCCGCGCGATCTTCGGCGAGAAGGCGCGCGAGGTCCGAGACACCTCGCTGAAGGTGCCGCACGGCGAGACCGGCAAGGTCATCGGCATCCGGGTGTTCTCCCGCGAGGACGACGACGAGCTGCCCCCGGGCGTCAACGAGCTGGTCCGCGTCTACGTGGCCCAGAAGCGCAAGATCCAGCCGGGCGACAAGCTCGCCGGCCGGCACGGCAACAAGGGTGTCATCGGCAAGATCCTGCCGGTCGAGGACATGCCGTTCATGGAGGACGGCACCCCGGTCGACATCATCCTGAACACCCACGGTGTGCCGCGACGGATGAACATCGGCCAGATCCTCGAGCTGCACCTCGGCTGGCTGGCTTCGCAGGGCTGGACGATCGAGGGCAACCCGGACTGGGCGAAGAACCTGTCCGAGGAGCTCTACGACGTCGCGCCGAACACGAACACCGCGACCCCGGTGTTCGACGGCGCGAAGGAAGAGGAGCTCACCGGGCTGCTCGGGGCGACCAAGCCGAACCGCGACGGCGAGCGCATGGTCAAGGAGAACGGCAAGGCCACGCTGTTCGACGGCCGCTCCGGCGAGCCGTACCCGTACCCGGTGTCGGTCGGCTACATGTACATCCTGAAGCTGCACCACCTGGTCGACGACAAGATCCACGCCCGCTCCACCGGCCCGTACTCGATGATCACCCAGCAGCCGCTGGGCGGTAAGGCGCAGTTCGGCGGCCAGCGCTTCGGCGAGATGGAGTGCTGGGCGATGCAGGCCTACGGCGCGGCTTACACGCTGCAGGAACTGCTCACGATCAAGTCGGACGACGTGGTCGGCCGCGTCAAGGTGTACGAGGCGATCGTGAAGGGGGAGAACATCCCCGAGCCGGGCATCCCGGAGTCGTTCAAGGTGCTCCTCAAGGAGCTCCAGTCGCTGTGCCTCAACGTCGAGGTGCTCTCCAGCGACGGCGCGGCGATCGAGATGCGCGACTCCGACGACGAGGACCTCGAGCGCGCAGCGGCGAACCTCGGCATCAACCTGTCCCGCAACGAGTCGCCCTCGGTGGACGACGTCGTGCACTAGCCCGCCTCTCCGGCATTTCCAAGTGTGGTCGCGTTTTCGAGGACCGTCGCGCTGGGAGGGGTACCGTGGCCGGCTGCCGTCACGGTACCCCTGAGGTGCGGTTGATCCCGGGGCCACAAAGGCTTTAATCCTCAAGGAAAGAGGGAAGAAAAGACGTGTTGGACGTCAACTTCTTCGACGAACTCCGGATCGGTCTTGCTACTGCCGACGACATCCGTCAGTGGTCCTTCGGCGAGGTCAAGAAGCCGGAGACCATCAACTACCGGACCCTCAAGCCGGAGAAGGACGGGCTCTTCTGCGAGAAGATCTTCGGTCCGACCCGGGACTGGGAGTGCTACTGCGGCAAGTACAAGCGCGTCCGGTTCAAGGGCATCATCTGCGAGCGCTGCGGCGTCGAGGTCACTCGCGCCAAGGTGCGCCGTGAGCGGATGGGCCACATCGAGCTGGCCGCGCCGGTCACCCACATCTGGTACTTCAAGGGCGTTCCGTCGCGCCTCGGCTACCTGCTGGACCTGGCGCCCAAGGACCTCGAGAAGATCATCTACTTCGCGGCCTACGTGATCACCGGCGTGAACACGGAGCTGCGGCACAACGACCTGCCGACCCTCGAGAACGAGATCGGCGTCGAGCGCAAGAACCTCGAGACGAAGCGCGACGCCGACATCGAGGCCCGGGCGCAGAAGCTGGAAGCCGACCTGGCCGAGCTGGAGGCGGAGGGCGCGAAGTCCGACGTGCGCCGCAAGGTCAAGGAGGGCGGCGAGCGCGAGATGCGCCAGCTGCGCGACCGCGCCGGCCGCGAGCTGGACCGCCTCGAGGAGGTCTGGACGACCTTCACGAAGCTCGAGCCGCGTCAGCTGATCGCCGACGAGCTGCTCTACCGCGAGCTGATCGACCGGTACGGCGAGTACTTCACCGGCGGCATGGGCGCGGAAGCGATCCAGAAGCTGGCGACCGAGTTCGACGTCGCCGCGGAGGCCGACAGCCTGCGCGACACCATCCGCAACGGCAAGGGGCAGAAGAAGCTCCGCGCGCTGAAGCGGCTCAAGGTCGTCGCCGCGTTCCAGGCGACCGGCAACGACCCGCGCGGCATGGTGCTCGACGCCGTCCCGGTCATCCCGCCGGACCTGCGCCCGATGGTGCAGCTCGACGGTGGCCGCTTCGCCACGTCGGACCTGAACGACCTGTACCGCCGCGTGATCAACCGGAACAACCGGCTCAAGCGGCTGATCGACCTCGGCGCGCCCGAGATCATCGTCAACAACGAGAAGCGGATGCTGCAGGAGGCCGTCGACGCGCTGTTCGACAACGGCCGCCGCGGGCGTCCGGTCACCGGCCCGGGCAACCGGCCGCTGAAGTCGCTGTCCGACCTGCTGAAGGGCAAGCAGGGCCGGTTCCGCCAGAACCTGCTGGGCAAGCGCGTCGACTACTCGGGCCGTTCGGTCATCATCGTCGGTCCGCAGCTGAAGCTGCACCAGTGCGGTCTGCCGAAGGACATGGCGCTCGAGCTGTTCAAGCCGTTCGTCATGAAGCGGCTGGTCGACCTGAACCACGCGCAGAACATCAAGTCCGCCAAGCGGATGGTGGAGCGGTCGCGGCCGCAGGTGTGGGACGTGCTCGAAGAGGTCATCACCGGCCACCCGGTGATGCTGAACCGTGCGCCGACCCTGCACCGGCTGGGCATCCAGGCCTTCGAACCGCAGCTGGTCGAGGGCAAGGCCATCCAGCTGCACCCGCTGGTCTGCGAAGCGTTCAACGCGGACTTCGACGGCGACCAGATGGCGGTGCACCTGCCGCTGTCGGCCGAGGCGCAGGCCGAGGCCCGGATCCTGATGCTGTCGGCGAACAACATCCTGTCGCCGGCGTCGGGCCGTCCGCTCGCCATGCCGCGGCTGGACATGGTCACCGGTCTGTTCCACCTGACCCGGCTGAACGAGAACGCCGAGGGCGCGGGCAACGCGTACTCGTCGCCCGCCGAGGCGATCATGGCGTTCGACCGCAAGGCCCTGAGCCTGCACGCCCCGGTCAAGATCCGCGTCACCGACCGTCAGCCCGCGAAGGCCGACGAGGCGGCGCTCGCGGAAAAGGGCTGGGAGCCGGGCAAGCCGTGGCTGGCCGAGACGACGCTGGGCCGCGTCCTGTTCAACGACCTGCTGCCGGCGGACTACCCGTTCATCAACGAGCCGATGCCGAAGAAGCGGCAGGCGGCCATCGTGAACGACCTCGCCGAGCGGTACTCGATGACGCAGGTCGCGCAGACGCTGGACAAGCTCAAGGACGCCGGTTTCTACTGGGCGACCCGCTCGGGCGTCACGGTCGCGATCTCGGACGTGCTGACCCCGGTCGGCAAGAAGGCCATTCTCGACGAGTACGAGGGCAAGGCCGACCAGGTCGAGAAGCGGTACCAGCGCGGTCAGCTGTCCCACGCCGAGCGCAACAACGAGCTCGTCAAGGTGTGGACGCAGGCGACCGAAGAGGTCCACAAGATCATGGAGACGGCGCTGCCGGACGACAACCCGATCGCCATGATCGTGAAGTCGGGCGCGGCGGGCAACATGACGCAGGTCCGTTCGCTGGCCGGTATGCGTGGTCTGGTGTCGAACCCGAAGGGCGAGTACATCCCGCGTCCGATCAAGGCGAACTTCCGTGAAGGCCTGTCGGTGGCGGAGTACTTCATCGCTACCCACGGCGCCCGGAAGGGTCTGGCGGACACGGCGCTGCGTACCGCGGACTCGGGTTACCTGACCCGTCGTCTGGTGGACGTTTCGCAGGACGTCATCGTCCGCGAGGTCGACTGCGGCACCACGCGCGGCATCATGATGCCGATCGGCGAGGACCTCGGCGACGGCAAGGTCGTGCGCGACCAGCACGTCGAGACCTCCGTGTACGCGCGGAACCTCGCGACGGACGCGGTGGACGCCAAGGGCAACGTCGTGCTGAACGCGGGCGACGACATCGGCGACCCGGCCATCGAGAAGCTGCTCTCCAGCGGCATCTCGAAGGTGAAGGTCCGCTCGGTGCTCACCTGCGAGTCGGCGGTCGGTGTGTGCGCGACCTGCTACGGCCGTTCGATGGCGACGGGCCAGCTCGTCGACGTCGGCGAGGCGGTCGGCATTGTCGCCGCCCAGTCGATCGGTGAGCCGGGCACGCAGCTGACGATGCGTACGTTCCACCAGGGTGGTGTCGCCGGTGACGACATCACGACCGGTCTGCCCCGTGTCACCGAGCTTTTCGAGGCTCGGGTGCCGAAGGGCAAGGCTCCGATCGCGGATGTCGACGGCCGCGTGCGGATCGAGGAGAGCGAGCGGTTCTGGAAGATCACCCTGATCCCGGACGACGGGTCGGAGGAGATCGTCTTCGACAAGCTGTCCAAGCGGCAGCGGCTCGCGAACACCCCGAACGGCCCGCTGGGCGACGGCGACCACGTCCACGTCGGCCAGCAGCTGCTCGAGGGCACGCCGGACCCGCACGAGGTCCTGCGCGTCATGGGCCCGCGCGAAGCGCAGATGCACCTCACGGACGAGGTCCAGAAGGTGTACCGGGCGCAGGGTGTGTCGATCCACGACAAGCACATCGAGGTCATCGTGCGGCAGATGCTGCGCCGCGTGACGATCATCGACTCCGGAGCCACGGACTTCCTGCCGGGCGAGCTGCCCGAGCGGACGAAGTTCGAGGCGACGAACCGGGCCGCGGTCGCCGAGGGCGGCGAGCCGGCTTCGGGCCGTCCGGTGCTGATGGGCATCACGAAGGCGTCGCTGACCACGGACTCGTGGCTGTCGGCGGCCTCGTTCCAGGAGACCACGCGCGTCCTGACCGACGCGGCCATCAACGGCCGCTCGGACAAGCTCGTGGGCCTCAAGGAGAACGTCATCATCGGTAAGCTCATCCCGGCCGGTACGGGCATCAACAAGTACCGGAACATCCAGGTGCAGCCGACCGAGGAGGCGCGGGTCGCGGCGTACGCGATCCCGTCCTACGACGACGGTTACTACACCCCGGACGTGTTCGGTTCGGGCACCGGCGCCGCGGTTCCGCTGGACGACTACGACTTCGGTCGCGACTTCCGCTGATCCGCTCCGCTTGAACGAAACGCCCCCGGGTTCGGCCGGGGGCGTTTCGCTGTATGCGGGGTCAGACCGCGGCGGGCACGTTGATCCGGTCGAGGAAGTCGGCGATCAGGTCGATTCTGGCGACCAGGGTCGCCGGGTCGATCTCGTCCCGGTACACCGCGTAGCACCACCCGTGCTCGAGGCCGATGAGGTCCGGAAGCAGTTCATGGTTGCCGCGCAGCCAGTCCATGGTCTCCGGGGCGATGACCTGGGCCGAGAGGTCCTGATCGCTGGCGTATCCGGTGAACTCGTTCTCGGCCGGCGTGAATTGCTCCCAGCGGGCGGCCGAGGGCGACGTTTGCGCCTCCGCTTCGAACAGCCTTTGCTGGTAGTTGAGATACGCCATGGTCCGCCCGAACATCCGCACCGGTTCGGTCGGGTACGCCTTGGCGATCTTCATGCTCGGCGTCGGCCCGACCTTGGTTTCGATGGTGTACTCGTAGATCCTTCTGGAGCTGTTGGCCCCGACCCGGAGCGAGCACCAGTACGCGCTGACCCGGAATTGCCGGTCCCGCCGCGGCAGGTCAGCCGCGAACTCGACGGTCGGCGGACTGCTGGGGAAGGTCATGCCCTCCGAGATGGTCTTCGGCCGGTACAGCTCGCCAAGAGGCTTCCGGCGCTGCGCGGACCGGGGCCGCCCGTATTTCAGATCGGCGACCATGGATCCGCCCAGTTCCTCGGGCACCGCGTGCAATGCGGCCTGCCGGGCTTGTCTCGCTCGTTTCTTCTTCAGATGCCAGCGGAAGCCGAGATAACTCGGGAGCACGACCATGACCAGGAGTCCGAGGATCGGCCTGAGCCAGTACCAAGCGTCGTGCTCTGCGAGGGCGAGATCCACGGTTCAGAACTCCAGATCTTTTTTGGTCTCGTCTTCCGAAGTTCCGTCCCCGGTCGCCGCGTACTCGACGGCCTTGCGCGCGTTCTCCAGGTGTCCCAACGGTTTCCCCGGCTTGACCGGCAGGTCGGTTTCGTTCTTGTCGTGGCTTCGGAGCCCGACCTGCGACCGTGCCTCGTCCAGCAGCTTCCCGCCGACGGTTTTCCCGAAACCGTCCTTGGCCCGCTTGGCGGTGGTCTTGCCGCCTGCCTCGGCCATCTTGGCCACCTCGTCCTTGGCCGCTTTGAAGAACGTCTGGAATCGGGCGATCAAGTCCTTGATCATGTCCAGCAGCTTCTGCAGCTTGCTGACCTGCTTGGTCGCCTTGCCCGCGGTAGCCGCCGCGCGCACCCCGGTCGCCGTGCCCGCCGCCGCAGTGGATGCTCCGAACGACGGGACCGCGGCGGCCAATGCCGGGATCCAGATCATGATCAGCCAGGTGATCAGCTCGGTCAGCAATGCCTTGATGAAGTCCTCGATGACGGTCATCGCCATGCTGCACACCTGCAGCATCGTCGCGATGTCGCCGGCCTGGTCGGCGGTGCCGGTGATCCCGGTCGAGAACTTGGCGAGCTTCTCCGCCGCGGTTTCGGCCGCGCCGCCTTCCCACTGAGAGAGCGAGCTCTTCGCCTGCTCGCTGAACTGGTGCGCGAACTGCTCCAGCCCGCGCCCGATCGCCGTGAAGTTCTCGGCTGCTTTGGACAGTGCCGGGCCGTCGCCGCTGACGAAGTGGATCGCGTCCTGGAGCGGGTCGCAGACGGCCAGCAGGAAGTTCAGTCCCTGGCCGACCAGCCAGCCGATCGGGTCGGAGCTGATGCTCATCGCGGTTTCCGCGCACGACTGGACGAAGTTGGTCGTCTCGGAAACCACCCCGCTCAGCCCGGTCGCGGTGTCGCCTGCCTTGATCGCGTCGCTGGTGCCCGCGTCGTAGATCTTCACCGCGCCGCCTACCACCGGCAGCGCGTTGACGATCTTCTTGCCGGTGCCGTCCTCCGGCTTGATCTCGATCTTGCCCAACGGATCAGACATCCCGCCCCCTACTTCCGTCCGCTGCCGAGGTTGTCGATCTTGCCCATGACGTCTTTCCAGCTGCGGCAGTGGTCCTCTTCGGTCTGGTCGTAGAACTGGCCGGCGCGGTTGATCTTGTCGGACGCGGACTGCAGGCCGGTTTCCATCGAGGTCAGCAGGTCTTTCAGGTCGTTGACCATGTCCGTGTACATGTGCTTGACGAGGATGCCGATGACGCCCCAGGACTCGTCGCCGACGTCGGCCTGCGCCACCTTGCCCTTGACCCCGGCGACCGCGGTCTTGTTGCCCGCCAGCTGGCGGGAGTAGTCGTAGAGCTTCGCCGTCTGCACCTGGTAGCCGGCCATCAGCGGTGGTCCTCGTCGTCGAACAGGTTCTTCAGGAAGTCGTCCCCGGCGGACCCGGCCGAGGACGGCGGTGGCGGCGGGGGAGGGGTCTTCTCCGCGGGGTCGGCCAGCAGTTCGCGCTCGGAATAGTCCTCGTGCTGTTCTTCCTCGACGCTCCGCTGCGGCGCGGGCGCGCCCCGTTCCATCGCGGCACGCAATTCCTCGACGTCGGTGCCCAGCAGTTCGGCCTGGGTTTCCAGCACCTGCTCGGTGAGCTGCATCGAGTTGCCCGTGTGCTGGTCCACCAGCACGGCCTGCTGCCGCGCGGACTCGGCGACCGCCTGCTGCAGGGTCGCCATCACCATCCCGGACAACTCCGTCCCGCCGTGACGCAGCGCGGCATCGGTGATCCGGATGTCCTTGATCGACCCGCCCGGGCCGGAGACGACGGTGACCGACTGGTCGGGCGACGTCGCGGTCGCTTCGAGCGCGCCCAGTTCCTCCTGCATCTGGGCGATGCCGGCGAACTGGTCGTCCACCCGCTGCAGCCTCGATTGGAACCGGTCGAATTCAGCGACCAGCCGGTCGAACTCGTCGGACATGCCGTCTCCCCTTGTGTTCTGTTGCCATACCGTCATGGCCCAATCCGGCATCTTACGGTCGGTATCCGACTAAACACGGCGAAACCGCCAAATAGGCCCGCCGCGCGCTCTCTGGTCCCGGTCGCGCTGCGTAGCGGGTTCGGAGACGGTACTTGTACGGTCGCGGCCCGGATCCGGCTGGCATAGCTTCGCGCGCGTGGCTGATGTCGTGCCGTTCACGGACAACTTCTCGGATCTCTCCAACGCGCAGGGGTACCAGTTCGAATTCCGTTGCGAGCGCTGCGGAAACGGGTACCGGTCGGCGTTCCAGCGGGACGCGATGGAGACCGGGCGCAGCATGTTGCGCGCGGTGGGCTCGTTCTTCGGCGGGACGCTGCAGCAGTTGAGCAGCTCCGCGGACCAGTGGAAGTACGACCGGGCGACGAACTCGTCAGCGAAGGACCGCGCGCTGACCGCGGCCGTCGAGGAGATCACCCCGCGCTTCCGCCAGTGCCGCGGCTGCAGCGACTGGATGTGCGCGGATCAGTGCTGGAACGAGGAAATCGGCCAGTGCCTGCGCTGTTCGCCCAGCGTGGCGGAGGAGGTCTCGCGCGCGCAGGCGGCGGCGCAGCGGGACCAGATCTGGGACAAGGCGCGCGAGAAGAACTGGACCAAGGACCTGGACCTGGGCACCCGCGCGAAGCTCACGTGCCCGGACTGCGGCCTGAAGGTGGACGGCGGGAAGTTCTGCACCGGATGCGGAAGCTCGCTGGCCCCGACTGTCCACTGTGGAGAGTGCGGCAAGGAGTCCAAGGCGGGCGCGGTGTTCTGCGCGGATTGCGGGCACCGGCTCTGAGGTCTCAGACCTTGGCGAGGGTTTCGCGCCGCTTCTTCACCCGGCGAGGGACGCTGGGCAAGTAGGTGCGCTTGAGCAGCAGGACACCAGGCACGAGCCAGATCAGCGAGCCGAGAAGATCGACGGCCGAGAACGCCGAGCCGACCTGATACCCCGGATGTCCCCAGAACGGACCCACCGCGACCTCGACGACGGTGCCCGGCGCGGGGAGCTCGCTCTTGTTCCAGTCGGCGGTGATTTCGCGGGTGCTGCCGTCCTGCTCGTAAGTTCCGTCGATCTCGGCCCGGTCGGCGGTGCACGACATGCCGCCGCTGGTGGTCACGCAGTGGCGGGTGCCGCCCTCGCTGACCCGGGTAACTGTCACTTGCACCTGGGGAGCCAGCCTCGTCAGCACGGCGATCGAGTTGCCCGCCGGCGCCGCGCCGATGATGATCATGGCGAGCGCGATGAGAGTCCGCGCGGTCAGCGAAACCGAAGTGACCGGCTGCCGGTCCCGGGCGTCCCGTCGGTGGTTCAGCGGTGTGCGGACAAACCCGCCGCGTTTGCCGATCCATGCGTCGTACGCGGTGTCGGCACTGGTCGCGACTGAACGGAATTGCCGGTCGTTCGCCCACCTCGCCCAGATCGCTGAGGGGACAGCGGCGGCGAGCATCGCGAGTTTGCGGGAGTTGTCGAACATCCGGTCTTCGGTCAGCCCGCCGGTGTCGGTGGTCCAGATCGCGTCCTCGCGGAAGGCGACCTGGTGCACGCGGAACCACCGGTCGTTCAGGAGCAGCTCGCGGACCTCGCCGGTCAGCATCTCCCGGGCGAAGTCCGGATCCGGGGCGTAGACGGAGAACCGGCGGTCGAATTCGGGGTCGGTCTCGAATTCGTGCAGGGTGGTGTCGGGCCGCAGCCAGCTGAACTGGTTGCGGGTGATCCGCATGTCTTCGAGCGGAGTGAAGTGCTCTGGGGCGAAGGCTTTGATCTTCGGCGAGATGGTCAGCGCGGGCACGTTCGGGACGCGCAGCTCCACGACCGAGCAGATCGAACCGAGCGCCTCGGCCAGCTTCGACTTCCGGCGGAAATTGCTGTCCCGGTAAGGAGATTCGGTCGAATACTCGATGCCGAGCAGCCGATGCCCGTGATGGGTGAACTCGACCGTGGCCCGGCTCGGTCAGGGGTCGGGATGGTCGCGCGGGACAGCAAGCCCTTGCCGGGGAAGGAAACCGAAGCTGGGCTCATCGCTTGAATCGACGCGCTTCGCCCAGTGCTGCGAGCGCCAGCCCCGCCAGGCAAGCAGGGCGGCGACGACCAGCGGCACGCCGTACCAAGCCAGCGGCGGCACGGTCAAGCTGGCGGAGAACCAGTACAGCGTGGCGAGGGAGACGGTGATTCCGCTGAGCACATGGAAAACCGCCGCCAGGACCGCGCTGCGACGCTCGGCCCAGGCGGCGATCCAGAGCAACGCGAAGGCCAGTGCGTAGCCGCCGAAGAAGTAGCCGGGGACAACCAGCTCGTCCATCACACGCTGCCAGGTCAGGCCGTGGCCAGGGCTTCACGCGTCTTCCGGACCCGGCGCGACGCCCTCGGCCAGTAGGTCACCTTGACGATCAGCAAACCGAACAGCAACGGGAACAAGCAGGTGAAAATGACTCCCTGCGCGGCCCTGCCGCTCTCGAAGATCGGGCTCCACCACAACGGTCCGAGCTGAACCTTGACGACGTCGCCCACTTCCGGCATTTCTTCGGACCAGCGCGTGGTCGAGGTATGGGTGGAGCCGTCGAGCACGTAGGTGCCGCGGACCCGAGCGGCGGAGCCCCCGGTGCATTTCCCGGAACTTCCCCGGCAGACCGGCGCGGCACCGCGGTCGATCCAGGTCACCTTCAAGTCCACCTCGGTGCCCTGTCCGTTCATGACGAGAACCGAATTGCTCATCGCGAGGACGGCGCTGACGATCATGACCGCCGCGATCAGCGAGCGCATCGCCAGCGAGGTGGAGGTGACCGGCTGCCTGTCCAGCGCTTCCCGGCGGCGGTTCAGCTTGGTCCGGATGAGCCCGGCCCGTTTGCCGTACCACGCGTCGTAGCTCGTTTCGGCGCGCGCGGTCACCCGGCGAAATTCCGCTGCTTCGGCGCTGTTCCACAAGCTGGGCGACAGCACCGCGGCGAGCATGGCGAGCCGCCGCCCGTTGCCGAGCATCCGCTCTTCGGTCAGCCCGCCCGCTTCCGCGGTCCACATCGAATCGCGGTCGAACACGACCTCGTGCACCCGGAACCACAGATCGGTCATGATCATCTCGCGGACCTCGCCGGTGAGCACCTGCCGCGCGAACTCCGGGTCGCTGGTGGTCACGGAGAACCGCCGGTCGAAATCCGGATCCAGTTCGAACGCTGCCAGCTCCTCGCCGGGCTTGGGCGAACCGGCCTGGTTGCGGGTGATCTTGGCGTCTTCGAGCGGGGTGAAGTGTTCCGGCTCGAAGGCCTTGGTCCGCGGGCTGATCACCAGCGTCGGCCCGGCGGGGACCCGCATTTCGACGAGGGTGTAGATCCCGTCGACCTGGTTGGCGACCGAATCGAGCACGCCGTCCGGCGCGCCGGACGAGTACTCGACGCCAAGCAGTTGGTGCCCCTGGTGGTCGAACTCGGCAGTGCGCCGGGTCCGCGGACGATCGGGCTCGGTGATCGCGACCGTGCGGCCTTGCCGGGGAAGCACGCCGAAGGTCGGTTCCTCGACCGCACCCAGCCGCCGGATCCAGAATCGCTGCCGGAGAACTCTCCAGGCCGCGAACCCGGCCATCGCGATCGGGATGCACACCCAGCCGATGGCGGGACCGCTGCTCTCGGTCCCCGCGGTCAGCCAGTACAGCGTGGTCCCGAACAGGGCGGCGATGCTGAGCGCTTCGCATACGGCGGTCTTGACCACGCTGCGGTTCTCGAACCGGCTGGCGAGCATCAGCAGGAGCAGGGTCAGGACGTAGCCGCCGACGATGTACCAGGGTTCGAGCAGTGCTGCCATTTTCGCGGCTCCTGTGGGCTGCTCTTCGGCACCCGGGTGAAGAGGTTTGTGCTCCGGCAGGGCGAGGGTAGTGCGCGTCGAACCGGATCGCCGTCGCGGGCGAGGCAGCGCCGGCGATTTCAGCCCCGCCGGTCAGATGTCGAGGTCGTCCTTCGTTTCTTCGACGCTCTGGCCGTTGCCGGGATGATCCTGCTTCAGGTTCGTGATCGCCTTGTCGGTCGCCTTGTACGCGGACTTGGTGGTGTAGGCGGAGCCCTTCGACAAGTCGCCAGGGGCGATGCCGGTGGTCGCCTTGACTGTCTCGTCGAAAACTTTGCGCGGAACGCTGGTGAAAACGTCCTTCGCCGCTTGGCTGTATGCGGCGCCCTGAGCGTTCAGGCCCTTGGCGAAGGCTCCGGTGATCGCCTTCTCCTGGCCGGGGGTCATGCCGACCTTGCCCGCCTTGGTGAGCTTCGAGCCCTGCTTGACCAGGTCGTCGCTCCACTTCATGAGGAAGCCCATGAATTTGTCGAGCAGCTTGCCAAGCTTGCCGAGGTGTTTGGTGATCTTGCCGAGCGCGCTCGCCGCCTTCGCGACCGACGCGGCCATCGCACCCGCGACCGATGAGCCGAAGCTCACGATCGACGCCGCCAGCGCGGGCAGCCAGATGTAGATGAGCCAGCTGACCAGTTCCGAGATAATCGCCTTGACGACCTCCTCGATGACGGTCATGACCATCGACCACATCTTCAGGGTGTCGGACACCGACCCCGCGGCCGAGCCGATGCCGTTGATGCCCTGGGCGAACTCGGCCAGAGCCTTCTTGGCTGCCTCGCCGCCTTCGCCTTCCCAGTCCTTGAGGGCCTCGTCTCCGGTCTTGACGAAATCGTCGGCCAGCTTGACGAAACCCGTGCCGATCGACACGAAGTCCCCTGCCGCCTTCTCCAGCGCGGGCCCGTCGCCGGTCACGAAGTGCAGCGCGTCGTTGAGCGGCTGGATCAGATCCAGCAGCATGTTCAGGCCGTTGCTGACCAGCCAGCCCACCGGGTCGAGCGCGAAGCTCGCCATGTCCATCGTTGCCCCGGCGACGAAACCCGCTCCGTCCTGCAGCAACTGGCCACTCGCAGCGGCGACGTCACCGACACTGTCTGCTTTGGAGAACTTGTCGTAGGCGTTGGAGATGGTGCTGACGCCTTTGCCGACGACGGGCGTGTGCGTCGTCGCCTCCTTGGCCACATGCAGGCCGTGCTGAAACCCGTTTTCGCCGCGGTGGTCGTCGTGGAGCTTCACCCCGTCGGCGATGCTGTCCTGTCCCATGGTTTCCCCCTGCTCAGCGTGGCCCGTCGATCTTCGTCTCGAATTTGCCGAACGTCATGACAGTGTCTTGTTCGTGGCCGTCGTAGATCTCGGCGGCCTTGCTGACCTTGCCTTGGAAGGATTCGACGCCGCTCTTGAGAAGTTCGAGCAGCTCTTTGAGGTCGTCGAGTTTGCCGGTGTAGGTCTGCTTGACCGCCAGCCCGATCAGTCCCCAGGACTTGTCCGTCACGTCGGCGTGGTTGATGAGGTCGCCGAACTTCCCGGCCTCGCCTTTGTACCGGTCGAGCCCCGTGGAGTACTTGGTCAGGGCTGCGGTGTCGACCTTGTGACCGCCGTTCGTCGGGCTCATCGGTGGTCCTCCTCGTCGTTGAACAAGTTCTTGAGGAACTGGTCGCCCGCCGATGCCGAGGGCGGCGCCGACGGAGGCGCCTGGGGCGTCCGGCGGTCGTCGCGAAGCAGGTCGTTGTTCGCGAAGTCCTCGTCGTCCCTGACCGGTGCGGCCTGCTGCGGCTGCTCCTCCGGCAGGTTGGACTCCAGTTCTTCGACAGTGGTTCCCAAACCAGCGGCCTGTGCCTCGAGGACCTGGTCGGAGACGTTCAGCCCGAAGGCGGTGCCCACGTGCTCGTCGACGATGCCCGCCTGCTTGCGGGCGGATTCGGCGACCGCCTTGTGCAGGGTCGCCAGGATCGAGGTCGCCAGCTGGTCCGGTTGCTGCCGGAGCGCGTCCGGGGTGAGCCGGAGGTCTTTGATCGATCCGCTCGGACCCGCGACAACGGTGACCGCCCGGTCCGGCGACGTCACTTCGGCCTCGAGTGCGGTGAGCTCCTCCTGCATGTCGCCGACTTTCGCGAACTGCGCTTCGGCTTGCTTGAGCTTGGCCTGGAACTTGTCGAACTCCGCGACGAGCCGGTCCATCTCTGCCGACACCGACAGTCACCCCTTCCCCTGATCCCTCACGTGATGTGCGGATTATGCCGCTTCTGTCAGGTTCGCGCCGCAGGGTCAGGGAATCCAGGGTGGGTGATTCACCGCAGGCAGGCGGGTGAGTTCCCGGGATTCGATCACGAAAAGGTAACGAACATATCGGGCGAACAGCCCCGCCTCGGACGCCGAAGCGCCGAACATACTTTGGGCCGAACGGAGCATCGCAGGTCAGCGCCGCCGCTTCAGCCGGATGTCGGGGCGAGGGGCGGGCAAGTCGGCCCAGTTCGTGGGATATTCACCCCTTCGGTCGACGTTCCCACGATTGATCACCGCATTGACAGTGCGTGCGGTTCGCCAGAGTATTTCGCGCATGTCCATTCCGGTTGCCCTCGTGTGGCGCCTGCACGTTGATCTGCGTCAGCAGGCCAGCGCGCTGTGTAGGAATTCCTGACCTTTTCTTCCGGCCGCGTTCGGCTGGCTGATTTCTCTTGCCCCGCAACGGGTTTCTGTGGCCCGAGGGGATAACCGCTTTTCCCGTTCCGGGTGGGTTTCATGCTGCCCGGAGAACGGGGAAAGAAGTGCCTTCGCGGGCGCTTCACGGGAACACGAACAGGGAGACACAATGCGATTCAGCTCCTCCTCGGGCGCCCCGCCCCGATGGCGGAAAGCGCTGACCGTCGCGGGCGCGGTCGCGCTCGCGATCGGTGCGGTGACCTACACCGGGTCCAGCACCAGCGCCTACGCCGACGTCCAGGTGGTCACCGACGCCAAGACCGCGTCCGACGGCAAGCAGTACTGGGTGCAGAACCACCTGGTGAGCAAAGACCTTGCCGCGCAAGCGCGTTCCGCGGACGGCACGCCGAAGAAGTGGCTGCTGGTCTGGGCGGGCGACGAGAACATCGCCGACACCGCGGTGAAGGACGTCAAAAACCTGCCGGGATCGCTTGGCGGCGGTCTCGGCAAAGTCAAGAATGCCTTGCCTGGTCCCGATTTCCTCGCGGTGATCGACGCGACGCAGGGCTCGCCGACGTACGGCAAGGTGGTGAACACCGCGACCGTCGGGCCGCTTGTCGAGAACGAGCCGCACCACATGCAGTACGTGTGGCACAAGGGCGACACGATCTACGCCGGTGCGTTGTTTGCCGCGGCGACGTACGCGTTCGACGTCAGTGCGTTGCCGCAGCTGAAGCTCAAGGGCATCAGCCTGCCGACGCAGACGCTCGGCGGTTCCGTGCCGGACGCGTACTGGGTGTTGAAGGACGGCACCGCGTACGGCACGTACATGGGCGGGCCGGTCGTGCCCGGTCCGTACGCGTACCAGGACGGTTCCACACAGATCGGCAACGGCTTCGCCGGCAGTCCGGGCGAGGTCGTGCACTTCGACCAGAACGCGCAGGTGCTGTCGCAGAATCCGGCGGCGACCCCGCAGGGCGACAACGCGAAGCTGTGCGACAACCTGCCGCAGCTGGGCAAACCGTCCTGCGCGAACCCGCACGGCGTGCAGGCGCGCGAGGACCTCAACACCCTCGTCACCAGTGACTACGCCGAACCGCGCAACATCATTCTCGACCCGGTGAAGCAGCCGTCGCCGTATCTGCGCCGTCCGACGATCCGCACCTGGGACATCTCCGACCGCAACCACCCGAAGCTGAAAGCAGTGTCCTATCTGCAAGACGGCCCGCGGGCGAATCCGGCGGACCCGCTGCACTCGGAAAGCCGCGCGGTCATGGAGACCACGGTGACGCACCTGCCCGGCCACAAGGGCGCGTTCGCCGAGACGATGCAGGGCGGCGCGATCTTCTACACGCCGGACATCACCGCGAAGGACCCGCACTGGATCGAGGTGTTCGACGACGGCACCGCGGGCAAGCCGATCTACTCGCAGAACGACTCCAACGGGGCCAGCTCCAACGGCGGCTGGCTGCAGACCAGCCCGGACGACCGGTTCCTGTACCACGCGGTGCAGGGCAGGCAGAAGGGCGCGCTCGGCCCGGACGACCCTGGCACCACCGGCGGCGTGTACGTGCTCGACATCCAGAAGCTGGTCGCGGCGGGCGACAAGGTCGAGGACATCAAGGGCCGCGTCGACACCGTGGAGAAGGCGCAGCAGGGCGGCGGGGGAGACCTGCCGACCGTCGTCGGCTCCGCGCCGATCAACCCGGGCGTGCCCGGGGCAGGCCCGCACTGGGGCGCGTACGACAACTTCGCGCTCGGCCAGGACGGTTTCTACCACGAAACCCAGCAGCCGCAGCACATCGCGGTGTCGAACTACTTCGTCGCCCGGTCCGGTTTGGACGGTGACCACAAGGTCAACCTGCTGAACCTGTCGCCGGACGGGAAGGTCGCGGTCGACGCGAACTTCCGCGACGAGTTCACCGGCCAGGTCGGCATCAACTTCAACCGGAAGTCGTGGCCGCACGGGGACTTCGGCAACGCCAAGCCGCACTCCGAGCTGTTCGTGGTCGCCGACCAGAACGTGAAGTAACTCGTTCCCGGCGCGCGGGCGCCCGTCCGCGCGCCGGGACTCTCCCCGAAGAAGGTCTCCATGGATCACCACGTCACTCCGGCCGCCACCGGATCGTCCGGGGTGGACAGTGCCGCGCTGGTGCTGCGGCTGATACTGCTGCTGGCGACGGCATTCCTCGCCGGTACCGGGATTCTGCGTCCGCTCGTCGGCCCGCTGCCGCGCAAGCTGTGGCTCACCACCGGCGCGCTGGGGGTCGGCTCGGCGGTGCTGGCCGCGGTGTCGGCGGCGACGGTCGACGTCAACCTCGTCGCGCTGATCGTGCACATCGTGCTCGCGCTGGCGGTGCCGGTGTTGCTTCGGTGGCCCTCGGCGGGTCGTTGGGCTTCGCTCGCGCTGGTCGTACTCGTGGTGTTGGAGACCTCCGTCGACGGCACGGGTATCTCCTTCGCCATCGACACTGTGTACGTCACCGCGGCTGCACTGTGGTTCGGCGTGACGCTGCTGTCGGCGTGGGTGCCGGTGGAGGAGTGGCGCTCGACGCCGTTGCGCGTCGGCCCGCTGTCGGTCAGCCTCGCCGGACTGTTGACGCTCGCGGGCGTCGTGCAGCTCGGCGTCTCCGGAGTCGCCTTCGACCGACGGCTGTACGAAACGCTCTTCGGCATCTCGCTGCTCGTGGTGGTCCTGCTGCCCGCCGCGGTCACCGTCGTGTCGGCAATCTTGTTGTCTTGCAACGCTTCCATTCGCGGTTACCGCTACGGCGTCGCCGGGGTCGCGCTCGGTTTCGTCGCGTGGAGTGCGCTCGCCGCGGTGCCGCAGCCAGTGCCGTTGCCGGTGCCCGGAGCGCCGCTGCTGGCGGACGCGACCGTCGGCGGTGCGAGCGTGCCGGTGCTGGTCAGTCCGCAACGGCCCGGACGCAACCTCGTGCACTTCCCGGCGAGCGCGGGCACGGACCTGTCCGCTGGCGTCGAGGGCGGGACCGTGACCACCGCGGCGGCGCGCGCCGGTGCGGAAGGCAGCTGGGCCGAGGTCGAACTTCCGCCCGGACGCAGCACTCTCGTCGTGCACAAGGGCGACGCGACCACCACGGTCGACGTCGACGCGGGCACGGAGGCAGGCCCGGCGGTGTCGGACGCTGACGCGCCGGAATGCGCGGAAGCCGCACTCGGCGGTCTGGTGGCGGAGAAACGCGACGTGCTCACCAGCTGCCCGGCGGACGCGTTGTCGCCGGAGGACCGCGGTTCGCTGGTGAAGCTGGTCGAATTCCTCGCCTCGCGGAAACCGTCGGCGATCACGCTGATCGAGGACAAGTCGCCACGTGGGGTGCAAGCCGCCCAGCTCGTCCGCGAAACCGCCGCTCGCGCCGGGCTGCCGGTGCGCCCGGACGCGGCAGCGGACACCGCACTGGTGGTCGTCTCCGGCTGGAGCGACGGGTACCTCGCGATGAGCCGCGCCGCCGAGTCACAGCGGCTCAAACCGACGCATCAGTTCGGCCTCCATCTCGCGCCGTGGCTGCTCAACGGACCCATCGTCAACACCGTGGCCAGCGCGGCCATGCCGCTGCGCTTCGACCCGCGCGACCAGCTCGCGGTGAGCTACGCGGTGGCGGTCGGCAACAGCTTCGGCGGAGAAAGCCCGTCACTGGGCGGTTTCCGGACCTGGCTCGGTCCACAGTGGACAGCGGTGAACGGCGAGGTGCAGCTGTTCGCGGCCGCGCAGGTCAACGCGATGCCGATGTACCCGAACGAACCGCACGCGCCCGGCATGCAGGCCGCGCGCGACTACGCCGGGCAGTGGATCCCCGACGGAACCATCGTCCCGATCAGCGGCGCGCTCCGCTGACTCGCAGTTCCCCGAAGTACCCCGAAGAAAGGAAACCCCTGATGAAACGCACTGCCGCCCGGATCCTGCTGCCGCTCGCCGCGGCCGGGGCGTTCGCCGGATTCGGCGGGGGAGCGGCCAGCGCCGCCACCCCGGACGCGTCCGCTCCCGCCCAGCCCGCGGTCGCCGCTGGCCAGGCCGCCGCTCCGGGATCCTCCGTTCCCGGTCTCCCCGCTGGCCTGCCTTCCCTGCCGACCGGCGGCCTGCCCGCGCTTCCCGCCGGCGGTCTGCCCACCCCGAGCCTCCCCGGCCTCCCGGGCGCACCGACCGGCGGCAACCCGTCGATCTGGGTCGTCCCGGGCCTCGACGCGGGCAGCCTCCTCGGCCCCACGACCCAAGCCCCGGCGCAGCTCCTCGCGCCGGTGTTCAACCTCGTCACCGCCGTTTCCTGAGCACTGAAGGAGAAAGCCATGAAGAAGACAGTCGTCCGCGCCGCGGCAGCCACCGCGCTCGCCGGAGCCGCGGTGCTCGGCGCCGCCGCTCCCGCGCTGGCCGCCGCGCAGGACCAGCCCGGTGTCGTCGTGGTCGACGAGCCGGACACGTCGAACCTGAACAACATCTGGACGTTCGCGCCGCTCGGCGTGCCGGTGCTGGGCCTGATCCAGTCGCTGAACGGCGTCCCCGGCCGGATCCTGCCCGGCTGACCCGACCCCGCCGGTGGTTCCCCTCGTCCCCGGGAACCGCCGGCGGACCCCCGGAAAGAAGGACCATGGACAGACAGCTGATCGGCCGGCTCGCGATCGCCGGGATCGCGGTGGCCGCCGTCTCCGCGGCAGTAGTGATCGTCGTCGACGACACCGCGCCCGCCCCGGTCGCCGTCTCGACGCCGACCGCCGCCGTGCCGCAGCGCGCCCCGGACCGCACCGTCACGCGCACCCTGGCCCCGACGACGTCCACCGCGCCGGCCGCGCCCGCTCCGTCCAGCTGGCAGATCACCTACGAACTCGCCGGCTCCGGCACCGCCACCGTCGTTTACGACGACAACGGCCTCGGCCTGGTGCACCAGGAACTGTCCGTGCCGCTGCCCTGGCGCAAGACCCTGACATGGCCGAAGTCCGCCGTTGCGCCGACCGTGCAGCTGATGGGCCAGTCGAGCGGCGCGGTCGAATGCCGGATCTCGGTGAACGGCGTGCTGGCGCGGTCCGCGAAAGCCGCCGACGGCGAGGTCGCCAGCTGCGCGGGACGGCTCAGCTGAGGTCTTTCGAGAACCAGTGCTCGGCGTACTTGTCGTCGTTGAACGCCTCGACCTCCGCGTAGCCCATCGACGCGTACAGCGCGCGTGCTTCGACCAGATCGTCCCGGGTGTCGAGCCGCATCCGGACCGAGCCCAGCCGCTTCGCCGCTTCTTCGGCCGCCGTGACGATCAGCTTCCCGCCGCCGTGCCCGCGGTGCTCCGGGCGCACGTACACCTTCGTCAACGCGCTCAGCCCCGGCTCGACCACGCGGACCCCGACGCAACCGGCCGGTTTCCCGTCCCGATAGGCCATCAGGAAGGCCCCGGTCGGCGCGACGAGGCCGTCGGCGGGCTCGTCGGCCAGCGCCTCGTCCACCTCGGCGGGCGTGGCCGGACGGCCGTAATACCGCGACGCCACCTCGTCCATGTACTCGCGCAGGATCGCCGTCGCGTCGGGGTGTTCGGCCGGGATTTCGCTGATCTTCCAGTCCACGTCCCTCATCTTGGGGACTCCGTCCACCGATTTCCCCGGCAGGTACCGTGCAGTCCGGCAGGGGAACCGAACGAGGAGGCGACATGGACGGCAGCGAGAACGTCGACCAGCCGGGGGACAAGAAGACCGGCGGCAGCCATGCCGCGCCGGAGGGGGCTGGAGTGCACCCGCTGATCGATCTGTCGCGCGACCCGAACCCGGGCAAGCCCGACCACGCGAAGCCGGACGAGGACTGACCCGCGGCTGGCCGGACGGGGACTGATCTCCGGCCCGGCCTGGGCGAGGATTGACCCGGCCGGGCGAGGACTGACCCTCGGCTCGGCCCGGACGAGGACTAACCCGCGGCCCGGTCCGGACGAAGATTGGCCGCGGCCCGGTCCGACGAGGTTTGACCCCGGCCCGGCGGGTGCACACCGCCGGGCCGGGTTTCGCGGCTCCGCCCAGCCCTGAGGCGGGCGCCGTCTCCGGTGAGGTGCTTGTCACCCCGGGCGAGGTCCATTGTGGAACACCCGGCGGCTCTTCTTCTTGCCGCTGAAGAATTTCTCTCGCGTTCTTAACGCCGCCGCAAGCCTCGGCGCGGCCGTCGGCGAGCGATGCCCCGGTGCGCGTCCATTCATTGGTCGCCCCGTCCCGGCATGCGAACCGAAGTGCGCTCTGACCGCGGGAACCCGTCCGGGAATAGCGTCGCCGAGCCCCGCGTTCTGCATCTCGGGAAGTCCCGCGCGGCGCCGTCCCAAGGCCCCGATCTGGGGTTACGATGACCGGTCGGCGACCGTAGCGACCCCCCGCCCGGACCGCTCCGCGAGTGGACGGGTATCTTTGGAGACCGTGCCCGGCAGGCGTCGGGCCGCTCCGCGTGCCGTTGGGCATGAGCGGGGTGCTTTTGCACCCGGTTCACCGGCCTCGCCACGTGGGGTTCCGACGGAAAATCCCTCCGGGAAGTTACCGGTCGCGAGACCGTGACGCGGGCCGACACGCCCGACCGCGGGGACCGGTGAAGACACGAAGAAGCAAGATCACGACAGGAAGCTGGTCCATTGCCCACGATCCAGCAGCTGGTCCGCAAGGGCCGCCAGGACAAGGCTGCCAAGCAGAAGACCGCGGCCCTCAAGGGGAGCCCGCAGCGTCGTGGCGTGTGCACCCGCGTGTACACCACGACCCCGAAGAAGCCGAACTCGGCCCTGCGCAAGGTTGCTCGTGTGAAGCTGACCAGCGGTATCGAGGTCACCGCGTACATCCCGGGCGAAGGCCACAACCTGCAGGAGCACTCGATGGTGCTCGTGCGCGGTGGCCGGGTCAAGGACCTGCCGGGTGTTCGCTACAAGATCATCCGCGGTTCGCTCGACACCCAGGGTGTGAAGAACCGTAAGCAGGCGCGCAGCCGGTACGGCGCGAAGAAGGAGAAGAGCTAATGCCTCGCAAGGGTCCGGCGCCGAAGCGGCCGCTGATCTCCGACCCCGTCTACGCCTCCCCGCTGGTCACCCAGCTGGTGAACAAGGTGCTGAAGGACGGCAAGCGGTCCCTGGCCGAGCGCATTGTCTACGGCGCTCTCGAAGGCGCTCGCGAGAAGACCGGCACCGACCCGGTCGTCACGCTGAAGCGCGCGCTCGACAACGTGAAGCCCACCATCGAGGTGAAGAGCCGCCGCGTCGGTGGCGCCACCTACCAGGTGCCGATCGAGGTCAAGCCCGGCCGCTCCACCACGCTGGCGCTGCGCTGGCTGGTCTCCTTCTCGCAGGCCCGCCGCGAGAAGACGATGATCGAGCGGCTGCAGAACGAGCTGCTGGACGCGAGCAACGGCCTTGGCGCCAGCGTCAAGCGTCGCGAAGACACGCACAAGATGGCCGAGTCCAACAAGGCCTTCGCGCACTACCGCTGGTGATGACCGCCCGGCTGCCGATAGAAGCCATGCCGGGCCCCACGTTCGAGACAGGGGAACATTCTCGTGGCACGTGAAGTGCTGACCGACCTCAACAAGGTCCGCAACATCGGCATCATGGCGCACATCGACGCCGGTAAGACCACCACCACCGAGCGGATCCTGTTCTACACCGGGATCAACTACAAGCTCGGCGAAGTCCACGACGGCGCCGCCACGATGGACTGGATGGAGGAGGAGCAGAAGCGAGGCATCACCATCACCTCGGCTGCCACCACCACCTTCTGGAACGACTACCAGATCAACCTGATCGACACCCCCGGGCACGTCGACTTCACCGTCGAGGTGGAGCGCAACCTGCGGGTGCTCGACGGCGCGGTCGCCGTCTTCGACGGCAAGGAAGGCGTCGAGCCGCAGTCCGAGCAGGTCTGGCGGCAGGCGGACAAGTACGACGTCCCGCGCATCTGCTTCGTCAACAAGATGGACAAGCTGGGTGCGGACTTCTACTACACCCTGCAGACCATCTCGGACCGTCTCGGCGTCCGGCCGCTGGCCATCCAGCTGCCGATCGGCGCGGAGAACGAGTTCGAGGGCGTCATCGACCTGGTCCGGATGAAGGCCCTGGTCTGGCGCGGCGAGGTGCAGAAGGGCGACGACTACTCCGTCGAGGACATCCCGGCCGAGCTGGCCGACCGCGCGGCCGAGTACCGCGAGAAGCTGATCGAGGCCGTCGCCGAGACCGACGACGCGCTGATGGAGAAGTTCCTCGAGGGCGAAGAGCTGACCCAGGACGAGATCAAGGGCGGCATCCGCAAGCTGGTCGTCACCCGCGAGGCGTTCCCGGTGCTCGCCGGCTCCGCGTTCAAGAACAAGGGCGTGCAGCCGATGCTGGACGCGGTCATCGACTACCTGCCGTCGCCGCTGGACGTGCCGCCGGTCGAGGGTCTGCTGCCCGACGGCGAGACCCCGGTCACCCGGCACGCGACGACCGAGGAGCCGTTCTCCGCGCTCGCGTTCAAGATCGCCGCGCACCCGTTCTTCGGCAAGCTGACCTACATCCGGGTCTACTCGGGCAAGGTCGCCTCCGGCGCCCAGGTCGTCAACGCGACCAAGGAGCGCAAGGAGCGCATCGGGAAGATCTTCCAGATGCACTCCAACAAGGAGAACCCGGTCGACGAGGCTCTGGCCGGCCACATCTACGCGGTCATCGGCCTGAAGGACACCACCACCGGTGACACCCTTGCCGACGCGCAGAACCCGGTCGTGCTCGAGTCCATGACCTTCCCGGACCCGGTCATCAAGGTGGCCATCGAGCCGAAGACCAAGGCCGACCAGGAGAAGCTCTCCCTGGCGATCCAGAAGCTCGCCGAGGAAGACCCCACGTTCCAGGTCAACCTGGACGAGGACACCGGTCAGACGATCATCGCGGGCATGGGCGAGCTGCACCTCGAGGTGCTGGTCAACCGGATGAAGTCCGACTACAAGGTCGAGGCGAACATCGGCAAGCCGCAGGTCGCCTACCGCGAGACCATCAAGAAGACCGTGGACAAGCTCGACTACGTCCACAAGAAGCAGACCGGTGGTTCCGGCCAGTTCGCGAAGGTCATCGTGAAGCTGGAGCCGCTCGAGCGCACCGACGGTGCTCTCTACGAGTTCGACAACAAGGTGACCGGTGGCCGCGTGCCGCGGGAGTACATCCCGTCGGTCGACGCGGGCGCCCAGGACGCGATGCAGTACGGCGTGCTGGCCGGCTACCCGCTCGTCGGGTTGAAGTTCACCTTGTTGGATGGCGCGTACCACGAGGTCGACTCTTCCGAAATGGCGTTCAAGATCGCCGGTTCCATGGCGATGAAGGAAGCCGCGAAGAAGGCCGGCCCGGTCATCCTCGAGCCGATGATGGCCGTCGAGGTCACGACTCCCGAGGACTACATGGGTGACGTGATCGGCGACCTCAACTCCCGCCGTGGCCAGATCCAGGCCATGGAGGAGCGCGCCGGTACCCGTGTCGTGAAGGCACTGGTCCCGCTGTCGGAGATGTTCGGCTACGTCGGCGACCTGCGGTCCCGTACCCAGGGCCGGGCGAACTACTCCATGGTGTTCGACTCCTACGCCGAGGTTCCCGCGAACGTCGCGAAGGAAATCATCGCGAAGGCGACGGGGGAGTAATCCCCTCCGCTCGCGGGCATTAAGGGACTCTCCTGAACGTCCGCAGCAACGACGAAGGAACATTCGCGGGGCGGCAGCCACGCTGCCCCGCGAGCACAAAGCAAATCCAGTCCAGGAGGACATTCCAGTGGCGAAGGCGAAGTTCGAGCGGAGCAAGCCGCACGTCAACATCGGCACCATCGGTCACGTCGACCACGGCAAGACCACGCTGACCGCGGCGATCACCAAGGTTCTGCACGACGCGTACCCGGAGCTGAACGAAGCCCGTGCGTTCGACCAGATCGACAACGCGCCGGAAGAGAAGCAGCGCGGTATCACGATCAACATCTCGCACGTCGAGTACCAGACCGAGAAGCGTCACTACGCGCACGTGGACGCCCCCGGTCACGCTGACTACATCAAGAACATGATCACCGGTGCCGCGCAGATGGACGGCGCGATCCTGGTGGTCGCGGCCACCGACGGCCCGATGCCGCAGACCCGCGAGCACGTGCTGCTGGCCCGCCAGGTCGGCGTGCCCTACATCGTCGTGGCGCTGAACAAGGCCGACATGGTCGACGACGAGGAGATCCTCGAGCTCGTCGAGCTGGAGGTCCGCGAGCTGCTGTCCTCGCAGGAGTTCCCGGGCGACGACGCGCCGGTCGTGCGCGTCTCCGGCCTCAAGGCCCTCGAGGGCGACCAGAAGTGGGCCGACGCCGTGCTCGAGCTGATGCACGCCGTCGACGACAACGTGCCGGACCCGGTGCGCGAGCTCGAGAAGCCCTTCCTGATGCCGATCGAGGACGTCTTCACGATCACCGGCCGCGGCACCGTCGTGACCGGTCGCGTGGAGCGCGGCCAGGTCAACGTCAACGAAGAGGTCGAGATCGTGGGTATCCGCGAGAAGTCGACCAAGACCACCGTCACCGGTGTCGAGATGTTCCGCAAGCTGCTCGACTCGGGCCAGGCGGGCGACAACGTCGGCCTCCTGCTGCGCGGCATCAAGCGCGAGGACGTCGAGCGCGGCCAGGTCGTCGTGAAGCCGGGCACCACCACCCCGCACACCGAGTTCGAGGGCCGGGTCTACATCCTGTCCAAGGACGAGGGCGGACGGCACACCCCGTTCTTCAACAACTACCGCCCGCAGTTCTACTTCCGCACCACGGACGTGACCGGCGTCGTGACCCTCCCCGAGGGCACCGAGATGGTCATGCCGGGCGACAACACGGACATCAGCGTCGTGCTGATCCAGCCGGTCGCCATGGACGAGGGTCTGCGCTTCGCCATCCGCGAGGGTGGCCGGACCGTCGGCGCGGGCCAGGTTACCAAGATCAACAAGTGACGTCGGCGCCCTGAATTCGGGTCAATACACCCCCGAGTTCAGGGCGTCAACTCACGTGTGCGACACTATTCAGGTTGCTCGTCCTGGGGCGGCCGAATCCTGATCGGTTTTCAATCGACTGGGTTCCGGCCGCCCTGGTATGAGCGGCCACGGTCCGTGGAGCTCGTCCTTCGGGTGAGGCTAGCGGGCAAGGCCAGTAGGGACGACCCCGTGTCGGCCCGCGGCCTCCTCACGTAGAGGAAGACCAGGCAAGACGACGATCCTTAGGGATCCGTCTGTGCGGCGGGCGCGACACGCCCGACCGCGTGGACCGGGGACAGGGCCGTTGAACTGCTGAAACCCGGGCTCCGGCCCAGGTTGACGAGACAAAGCGGCACGAGACGACAAGGAACGCAGCCACCATGGCGGGACAGAAGATCCGCATCCGGCTCAAGGCCTACGACCACGAGGCGATCGACACCTCGGCGCGCAAGATCGTGGAAACGGTCACGCGCACCGGCGCCCGTGTTGTCGGGCCGGTGCCGCTGCCTACCGAGAAGAACGTTTACTGCGTCATCCGCTCGCCGCACAAGTACAAGGACTCGCGCGAGCACTTCGAGATGCGCACGCACAAGCGTCTGATCGACATCCTCGACCCGACGCCGAAGACGGTCGACGCGCTCATGCGCATCGACCTCCCGGCGAGCGTCGACGTCAACATCCAGTAAGCGTTGGGCGAGCGGCGGAGATAAGAACTCATGTCTGACAGGCAAATGAAGGGCATCCTGGGCACCAAGCTCGGCATGACCCAGGTCTTCGACGAGCAGAACCGGGTCGTCCCGGTCACTGTCGTCAAGGCCGGTCCGAACGTGGTGACCCAGGTCCGGACCACCGACAAAGACGGCTACGCGGCCGTGCAGCTGGCGTTCGGCGCGGTCGACCCGCGCAAGGTGAACAAGCCGCGCACCGGCCACTTCGACAAGGCTGGCGTGACGCCGCGCCGGCACCTCGCCGAGCTGCGCACCACCGACGCCGAGACCTACGAGGTCGGCCAGGAGATCACCGCTGAGGTGTTCGAGGCAGGCACTTCGGTCGACGTGACCGGTACCAGCAAGGGCAAGGGCTACGCCGGTGTCATGAAGCGCCACGGCTTCAAGGGCCAGGGCGCGAGCCACGGTGCGCAGGCCGTGCACCGCAAGCCGGGTTCGATCGGCGGCTGCGCCACGCCGGGCCGCGTGTTCAAGGGCCTGCGCATGGCGGGCCGGATGGGTAGCGACCGGGTCACCACGCAGGGCCTGACCGTGCACGCCGTGCGCGCCGAGGACGGCCTGCTGCTGATCAAGGGCGCGGTGCCCGGTCCCAAGGGCGGCCTGCTGTTCGTGCGCAGCGCCGCGAAGGGTGGAAACTGACGATGACGAGCGTCGAGCTGAAGACTCCGGCCGGTAAAGCCGACGGCACCGTCGAGCTCCCCGGGGAGATCTTCGACGTGCAGGCCAACGTCGCGCTGATGCACCAGGTCGTGGTGGGCCAGCTGGCCGCCGCGCGCCAGGGCACGCACGACACGAAGACCCGCGGTGAGGTCTCCGGTGGCGGCAAGAAGCCGTACCGGCAGAAGGGCACCGGGCGCGCCCGCCAGGGTTCGACCCGTGCGCCGCAGTTCGCCGGCGGTGGCGTCGTGCACGGCCCCACGCCGCGCGACTACACCCAGCGCACCCCGAAGAAGATGAAGGCCGCCGCTCTGCGTGGCGCCCTCTCCGACCGGGCCCGCGCCGGCCAGCTGCACGTCGTGACGGAACTGGTCACCGGCGAGAAGCCGTCGACCAAGACCGCGAAGTCGGCGATCGCCGCCGCGACCCAGGCCAAGCGCGTTCTCGTGGTCCTGCACCGCGACGAGGAGCTCGCCTGGGTGTCCGCGCGGAACCTGCCGTACGTGCACCTGATCTGGGCTGACCAGCTCAACACCTACGACGTCCTGGTCAACGACGACGTCGTGTTCACCAAGGCCGCCTACGACGCGTTCGTGGCAGGTCCCGTCCGCGGGAAGGTCGTCAAGGCCCTCGCGCGTTCGAGCGAGGTTTCGGAAGGGAGTGACGAGAAGTGAGCTCGGTCGCCATCCCGGACCCCCGCGACATCCTGCTCGCGCCGGTGATCTCCGAGAAGTCCTACGGACTGCTCGAGGACCACAAGTACACGTTCATCGTCCGTCCGGACGCCAACAAGACCCAGATCAAGATCGCGGTCGAGAAGGTGTTCGGCGTGAAGGTCGTCAGTGTCAACACGGCCAACCGCCAGGGCAAGCGGAAGCGGACTCGTACCGGCTTCGGCAAGCGCAAGGACACCAAGCGCGCCATCGTGACTCTTTCGCCTGAGAGCAAGGCGATCGAGATCTTCGGCGGACCCACCGCGTAAAGGACTGAGCTGACAATGGGCATCCGCAAGTACAAGCCGACGACCCCGGGTCGTCGCGGTTCGAGCGTCTCGGACTTCGCCGAGATCACCCGGTCCACGCCGGAGAAGTCGCTGCTGCGTCCGCTGAGCAAGACCGGCGGCCGGAACGCTTCGGGCAAGATCACCACCCGGCACAAGGGCGGTGGCCACAAGCGCGCCTACCGCGTGATCGACTTCCGTCGTCACGACAAGGACGGCGTGCCGGCCAAGGTCGCGCACATCGAGTACGACCCCAACCGCACCGCGCGCATCGCGCTGCTGCACTACGCCGACGGCGAGAAGCGCTACATCATCGCGCCGGAGAAGCTGAAGCAGGGCGACACGGTCGAGAACGGCCCCCGCGCCGACATCAAGCCGGGCAACAACCTGCCGCTGCGCAACATCCCGGTCGGCACCGTGATCCACGCGATCGAGCTCCGCCCCGGCGGCGGCGCGAAGATGGCCCGGTCCGCCGGCGCCCGCGTGCAGCTCGTCGCCAAGGACGGTCCCTACGCCCAGCTGCGTCTCCCCTCGGGCGAGATCCGCAACGTGGACGTGCGCAACCGCGCGACCGTCGGCGAGGTCGGCAACTCGGAGCACTCGAACATCAACTGGGGCAAGGCGGGCCGCAACCGCTGGCGCGGCAAGCGCCCGACTGTCCGCGGTGTCGTGATGAACCCGGTCGACCACCCGCACGGCGGTGGTGAGGGCAAGACGTCCGGTGGTCGCCACCCGGTGAACCCGAACGGCAAGCCCGAAGGCCGCACTCGCAAGAGCAAGCCGTCCGACAAATTGATCGTCCGCCGCCGGCGCACCGGCAAGAAGCGCTGAGCAGGGAGGTAGAAGCACATGCCACGCAGCCTTAAGAAGGGCCCGTTCGTGGACGACCACCTGCTCAAGAAGGTGGACGCTCTCAACGAATCGGGCAAGAAGACCGTGATCAAGACTTGGTCGCGGCGCTCCACGATCATCCCGGACTTCCTGGGTCACACGATCGCGGTGCACGACGGCCGCAAGCACGTCCCGGTGTTCGTCACCGAGGCGATGGTGGGTCACAAGCTGGGCGAGTTCGCCCCGACGCGGACCTTCAAGGGCCACATCAAGGACGACCGCAAGTCGCGCCGCCGCTGAGCGGGCCAGAGAAAGTTAAGGGAAGCAGATGAACGCCCAGTCAAACGCCACGGCCGCAGCCGAAGAGCTGCCTACGGCCGTCGCGCGGGCTCGTTTCGTCCGGGACGCCCCGATGAAGGTGCGCCGGGTGATCGAGCTCGTCAAGGGTCGTAGCGTCAGCGAGGCCTTGGCCGTGCTCCGGTTCGCGCCGCAGGCGGCCAGCACGCCGCTCGCGAAGGTCATCGCCAGCGCGGCGGCCAACGCCGAGAACAACCTCCAGCTGGACCCGGAGACGCTCTGGATCAAGTCCGCGACCGCCGACGAGGGCCCGACCCTCAAGCGCATCCGTCCGCGTGCCCAGGGCCGTGCGTACCGGATCCGCAAGCGCACCAGCCACATCACCGTGGTGGTCGAGTCGCGGCCTGCGGAGAAGAAGAGCAACAAGAAGGCAGGTGGCCGGTAGTGGGCCAGAAGATCAACCCGCACGGCTTCCGCCTGGGTATCACCACTGACTGGAAGTCGCGCTGGTACGCCGACAAGCAGTACGCGGAGTACGTGGCCGAGGACGTCAAGATCCGCAAGCTGCTCTCCACCGGCATGGAGCGCGCCGGCATCTCCAAGGTCGAGATCGAGCGCACCCGTGACCGCGTCCGCGTCGACATCCACACCGCCCGGCCGGGCATCGTCATCGGCCGCCGCGGCGCGGAGGCCGACCGGATCCGCGGCGCGCTGGAGAAGCTGACCAAGAAGCAGGTCCAGCTGAACATCCTCGAGGTGAAGAACCCCGAGGCCGACGCGCAGCTGGTCGCGCAGGGTGTCGCGGAGCAGCTGAGCAACCGCGTGGCGTTCCGCCGCGCGATGCGCAAGGCGATCCAGACCTCCATGCGCTCGCCGCAGGTCAAGGGCATCCGCGTGCAGTGCGGCGGTCGTCTCGGCGGCGCCGAGATGTCCCGTTCCGAGCACTACCGCGACGGCCGGGTCCCGCTGCACACGCTGCGCGCTGACATCGACTACGGCTTCTTCGAGGCCAAGACGACGTTCGGCCGCATCGGCGTGAAGGTGTGGATCTACAAGGGCGAGCTGGTCGGCGGCCTGAAGGCGCGCGCCGAGCGCGACGCCGCCGCGTCGGCCGCGGACCGCGCGCCGCGCCGCGACCGCGGCGACCGGCCGTCCCGCCCGCGCCGTTCCGGCGCGTCGGGCACGACCGCGACGTCGACCGAGGCTGGTCGCGCCGCTGCCGCCGCGAAGAGCGACAACGCGACCGAAGCGGCTCCGGCCGCCGAGACCGCAGAAAAGACGGAGGGCTGAGACGTGCTCATCCCGCGCAGGGTCAAGCACCGCAAGCAGCACTCCCCGAAGCGCCACGGCGCCGCCAAGGGCGGTACCAAGGTCAACTTCGGCGAGTACGGCATCCAGGCGCTTGAGCACAGCTACGTGACGAACCGGCAGATCGAGTCCGCTCGTATCGCCATGACCCGTCACATCAAGCGTGGCGGCAAGGTGTGGACGACGATCTACCCGGACCGCCCGCTGACCAAGAAGCCGGCGGAAACCCGCATGGGTTCCGGCAAGGGTTCGCCCGAGTGGTGGATCGCCAACGTGAAGCCGGGCCGCGTGATGTTCGAGATCAGCTTCCCGAACGAGGAGACCGCCCGCGAGGCGCTCCGCCGCGCGATCCACAAGCTGCCCATGAAGTGCCGCATCGTGACCCGGGAAGGTGAGTTCTGATGGCTAACGGAGCCGCACAGGCATCCGAGCTGCGTGAGCTCACCGCCGAAGAGCTCGTGCTGCGTCTGAAGGAATACAAGGAGGAGCTCTTCAACCTCCGCTTCCAGATGGCGACCGGGCAGCTGGACAACAACCGTCGGCTGCGCACCGTCCGCACGGACATCGCGCGGATCTACACGGTCATGCGCGAGCGCGAGCTCGGCCTGTCCGTGGCTCCCGACGCCGAAAGTGAAGGTGCCGCATGAGCGAGGCTGCCACCGAGAAGACCGCCCGGAACTACCGCAAGGTCCGCGAGGGTTACGTCGTCTCGGACAAGATGGACAAGACGATCGTGGTCGAGCTCGAGGACCGCAAGAAGCACCCGCGCTACTCGAAGGTCGTCCGCACCACCTCCAAGGTGAAGGTGCACGACGAGAACAACGAGGCGGGCGTGGGCGACCGGGTCACCCTGATGGAGACCCGTCCGCTGTCGGCGACCAAGCGCTGGCGTCTGGTGCAGGTCGTGGAGAAGGCCAAGTAAGCAGGGCTCTTTCGGGAGTCCTTGGTTCCGCAAGGCTCGCGACAGCGAGAACCAGCGCGACATACAGGAGTTGACGTGATCCAGCAGGAGTCGCGGCTTCGGGTTGCCGACAACACGGGCGCGAAGGAAATCCTTTGCATCCGCGTGCTCGGCGGATCCGGGCGGCGCTACGCCGGCATCGGCGACATCATCGTCGCCACCGTGAAGGACGCCATCCCGGCCGCCGGGGTGAAGAAGGGCGATGTCGTCAAGGCTGTCATCGTTCGCACGGTGAAGGAGCGCCGTCGTCCGGACGGTTCCTACATCCGGTTCGACGAGAACGCCGCCGTGCTCATCAAGAACGACAACGAGCCCCGGGGCACCCGCATCTTCGGCCCGGTGGGCCGCGAGCTGCGCGACCGAAAGTTCATGAAGATCATTTCGCTCGCGCCGGAGGTGCTGTGATGAAGGTGCAAGCAACACGGCGCGACACGGTCGTCGCACTTCCGAGCCGGGAGGTACGGGACTGATGAAGGTGAAGAAGGGCGACACGGTCGTCGTTATCGCCGGCAAGGACAAGGGTGCCAAGGGCAAGGTCATCCAGGCCTACCCGGACCGCGAGCGCGTTCTGGTCGAGGGTGTCAACCGGATCAAGAAGCACACCCGGATCACCCAGACCCAGCGCGGCGCGCAGTCCGGCGGCATCGTGACCCAGGAAGCGCCCATCCACGTCTCGAACGTGATGGTCGTGGACTCGGACGGCAAGCCGACCCGGGTGGGCTACCGCATCGGCGAGGACGGCAAGAAGGTCCGGGTCTCGCGCCGGAACGGCAAGGACATCTGACATGACCACCGCAGAGAAGATCGTGCCGCGTCTCAAGACCCGGTACCGCGAAGAGATCAAGGGCGAGCTCCAGAAGGAGTTCTCCATCCCCAACGTGCACCAGATTCCCGGCGTCGTGAAGATCGTCGTGAACATGGGTGTCGGGGACGCCGCCCGGGACAGCAAGCTGATCGACGGCGCGGTCCGCGACCTCGCCCTGATCACCGGGCAGAAGCCGGAAATCCGCAAGGCCCGCAAGTCGATCGCGCAGTTCAAGCTGCGCGAGGGCCAGCCGATCGGCGCGCGCGTCACGCTGCGCGGCGACCGGATGTGGGAGTTCCTCGACCGGCTGCTGACCATCGCGCTGCCCCGTATCCGCGACTTCCGCGGGCTTTCGCCCAAGCAGTTCGACGGCAACGGCAACTACACGTTCGGTCTCAACGAGCAGTCGATGTTCCACGAGATCAACCCGGACGACATCGACCGCCCTCGCGGCATGGACGTCACCGTCGTCACGACCGCCACCACCGACGACGAGGGCCGGGCGTTGCTGCGCAAGCTCGGTTTCCCGTTCAAGGAGAACTGAGCCGATGGCCAAGAAAGCGCTAGTCAGCAAGGCTTCGAAGAAGCCGAAGTTCGCGGTGCGCGCCTACACCCGTTGCAACCGGTGCGGTCGCCCGCACTCGGTGTACCGCAAGTTCGGCCTGTGCCGGATCTGCCTCCGGGAGATGGCGCACGCGGGCGAACTGCCCGGTGTCCACAAGTCCAGCTGGTAAGGCTCGAAACTCTATTCCCAGTTCGCCACAGGCCCCGCCGACCCGGCCGGAGACCGCTCCGGCCGGGCGAGGCGGGGAACCAGGCGAGAAAGGTTGACAGGTCACCATGACGATGACCGACCCCATCGCAGACTTCTTGACCCGTCTGCGCAACGCGAACTCGGCTTACCACGACGAGGTCGTGCTTCCGCACTCGAAGATCAAGGCGAACATCGCCGAGATCCTCAAGCGCGAGGGCTACATCGCGAGCTACCGCGACGAGCCGGGCGAGAAGCACAAGAACCTGGTCGTCGAGCTGAAGTACGGCCCCAACCGCGAGCGGAGCATCGCCGGCCTTCGCCGCGTCTCCAAGCCGGGTCTGCGGGTCTACGCAAAATCGACCGAACTGCCGTCCGTTCTCGGCGGCCTCGGCGTCGCGATCATCTCGACGTCCGGCGGCCTGCAGACCGACCGGCAGGCCAAGCGCAACAACGTGGGCGGCGAAGTCCTCGCCTACGTCTGGTAAGGAAGGGGGCACAGACATGTCACGCATCGGAAAGCTGCCGGTCGCCGTCCCCTCCGGGGTCGAGGTGACCATCGACGGCCAGAACGTCAAGGTCAAGGGGCCGAAGGGCACCCTGGAGCACACCGTCGCCGAGCCGATCGTCGTCGAGCGCGACGAGGACGGCGCCCTCCTGGTGAAGCGCCCGGACGACGAGCGCACGAGCCGCGCCCTGCACGGCCTCACCCGCACGCTGGTGAACAACCTCGTGGTGGGCGTGACCGAGGGCTACGAGAAGAAGCTCGAGATCCACGGCGTCGGTTACCGCGTGCAGGCCAAGGGCTCGGACCTCGAGTTCGCCCTCGGCTACAGCCACCCGGTCAAGATCGAGGCTCCGGAAGGCATCACCTTCAAGGTGGAGTCGCCGACCCGGTTCTCGGTCTCCGGCATCGACAAGCAGAAGGTCGGCCAGACCGCCGCGGTCATCCGCAAGCTGCGCCGCCCGGACCCGTACAAGGGCAAGGGCCTGCGGTACGAGGGTGAGAAGATCCGCCGCAAGGTCGGAAAGACGGGTAAGTGATGAGCGACACGACTACCACGAAGCGCAAGCCGGTCGGCAAGGACATCTCGACCCGCCGCCGCGTCGCCAAGACCCGTCGGCACTTCCGCCTCCGCAAGAAGATCAGCGGCACGCCGGTGCGTCCGCGCATGGTCGTCAAGCGGTCCTCGCGGCACATCACCGTGCAGGTGATCGACGACCTCGCCGGTCACACGCTGGCGTCGGCGTCCACCCTCGAGTCGGACCTGCGGTCCTTCGAGGGCGACAAGAAGGCCAAGGCGGCCAAGGTCGGCGAACTGGTCGCTTCGCGCGCCAAGGACGCCGGCATCGAAGCCGTGGTGTTCGACCGTGGCGGCAACGCCTACCACGGCCGCATCGCCGCGCTCGCCGACGCCGCCCGCGAGGCGGGGTTGAAGTTCTGATGCACATGCTCGTGAATGGAAGGAAAGCCTGATGCCGGGACGTACACGGCAATTCGGCGGCGGCCAGGGCGGACCGGGTCAGGGCGGCAACGACCGCGGTGACCGTCGGGACCGTCGCGACCGGCGCGACGGCGGCCGTGGCGGGGCGGCCCAGGACAAGACCCCGCACCTTGAGAAGGTCGTGACGATCAACCGCGTCGCCAAGGTCGTCAAGGGCGGTCGTCGCTTCAGCTTCACCGCTCTGGTGGTCGTCGGCGACGGCGACGGTCAGGTCGGCGTCGGCTACGGCAAGGCCAAGGAAGTTCCCGCGGCCATCGCCAAGGGCGTCGAGGAAGCGAAGAAGAACTTCTTCCGCGTTCCGCGCGTCGCCGGCACCATTCCGCACCCGATCCAGGGTGAGGAAGCCGCCGGGGTCGTGCTGCTCCGTCCCGCGTCCGCTGGTACCGGTGTCATCGCCGGCGGCCCGGTGCGCGCGGTGCTGGAGTGCGCGGGCGTCCACGACGTGCTGTCGAAGTCGCTCGGCTCCGACAACGCCATCAACATCGTGCACGCGACCGTGGCGGCTCTGAAGGGTCTGCAGCGTCCGGAGGAGGTGGCCGCTCGCCGCGGTCTGCCGCTCGAGGACGTCGCCCCGGCCCGGATGCTGCGCCAGCGTGCCGGCCAGGGGGTCTGACATGGCTCAGCTCAAGGTCACTCAGGTCAAGAGCAAGATCGGCACGAAGCACGCTCACCGCGAGTCGCTGCGCACCCTCGGGCTGCGCAAGATCCGCCAGAGCGTCGTGCGTGAGGACACCCCCCAGGTGCGCGGCCTGATCCACACCGTCCGCCACCTGGTGGAGGTCGAGGAGGTCCAGGCATGACCGCCATCAAGATCCACCACCTTCGTCCGGCTCCTGGCGCCAAGCGCGACAAGATCCGCGTCGGCCGTGGTGAGGGTTCGAAGGGCAAGACCGCCGGTCGCGGCACGAAGGGCACCAAGGCCCGGAAGAACGTGCCCGCCGGTTTCGAGGGTGGGCAGATGCCCATCCACATGCGGCTGCCGAAGCTGCGTGGGTTCAAGAACCGGTTCCGCACCGAGTACCAGCCGGTGAACGTGGGCGACATCGCCCGCGTGTTCGCCGACGGTGGCAAGGTCGGGCCGGAGGAGCTGGCTGCCAACGGGCTTGTTCGCAAGGGCAAGCTGGTTAAGGTTCTCGGGAACGGGGACCTGAACGGGGTCAAGCTTGAGCTGACCGCGCACGCTTTCTCCGGTTCTGCCAAGGAGAAGATCGAGGCTGCTGGTGGTTCGGCCACCGTTAGCTGATCTGGCTGCGTTTTAGGCGGGCCCGTCCGGTTTTCCGGGCGGGCCCGTTTTTTTGTTTTGGTCTCGTCGCCTGGCGGCGACATTGGCCTGGTGGTTGCGTGGGGCACCCCGAAGCTTGATTGTGCTGACGGTTCGGGGGTGCTTGTCAAGGCGGGAAAGATGCCTTGACAAGCACCCCC